>DAIPKT010000007.1:0-2738 GCA_036769645.1 bacterium
CGGAAATTTCTAAAAAAATAGCAATTGAAAGTTCTCAAGAGGCAACAGTATTTAGAAAAAGAGTATTGAATATCGTTAAAGAAGAGATAGAGAAAAGAGAAGAGATAGAGAAAAGAGAAAATAGATTTATTCCGATAGTAAAAGAGATGGCAATAAAGGAAGCAGAATCTATCCAAGAAAGCAAAGAACTCAATTTCATCAAGGCTATTCTAAAAATTCTTACAAAGAAAACAGATACCTTTTCGCATACTTTTTGGAGTTTGGTTGATGCCATCTGGTTAGATTTCTATCGGGAAAAAAAAAATAGTTTCTCGAAACGACTGCAGAGATGTTCTTTCAGCTCTTATAGAGTTTACTGATGTCTTAAAAATTGCCTATCAAAAAAGACATATATCCTATACCTTTAATGGAAATTCAGAATTTTATTGGAAATGGGCCCCCTTCCTCTATATGCCAAGTCAGGAGTAATCATACTTTCCTGACTTTTTTATTTTTAAAAAATATGTTATTATTTTCTTATGCTTCAATTTGATATTATCACAATTTTTCCAGAAATTTTTAATTCTTATTTGAAAGAATCCTTTATAAAAAAAGCTCAGGAGAAGGGCTTAATTAAGATTAATATCCACAATTTAAGGGATTTTACCATTAATAAACACAAAACAGTCAATGACCGACCTTATGGTGGGG
This sequence comes from bacterium, assembly GCA_036769645.1. Taxonomy (GTDB): domain Bacteria; phylum Patescibacteriota; class Minisyncoccia; order Minisyncoccales; family DG-74-1; genus DAIPKT01. The sequence continues at coordinate 691 of DAIPKT010000007.1, forward strand.
GATTGGGAATGGTCCTTAAAGTTGAACCAATTTATAAGGCGGTAAAAGAAATTAAAAAGCAAAAGAAGACTAAGATAATTTTATTTACTCCGAGAGGAAAGGAATTCAATCAGAAAATGGCTTATTACTTTTCAAAGTTAGATCAAATTATTATGATTTGTGGTCGATACGAAGGAGTGGATGAGAGAGTGGCAAAATATATTGCTGATTTAGAGTTATCAATAGGGAATTATGATTTAATGGGTGGGGAATTGCCAGCCATGGTGGTAATTGAAACAGTGGCCAGATTAATTCCAGGCGTTTTGGGAAAACCAGAATTGCTAAAAGAGAGAATTACCAAAGGAAAAGGGTTTATTGAATATCCGCAGTATACTCGGCCGGAAGTTTTCAGCCCTAAAAAAGGAATTTATTGGAAAGTGCCGAAAGTTTTATTATCCGGGCATCACAAAAAAATTGAAGAGTGGCGAGTGAAACACAGAAAAGTCATTGAAAAGTAATTCTTATATGTTATAATTAAAATGGCGAAAGAAAATCTAAAATTAAAAATAAAAGTAAGAATTTTTAATCCAAAAGGGTGGTTGGCGGAGTAGCTAACGCAGCAGACTGTAAATCTGCCGTCCGGAAGGACTTCGGGGGTGCAAGTCCCTCACCACCCATAATAAAAATTCAAAGTTTAAATTCAAAAACCAAAATGAAATTGACTGATGCCTGGGTAGCTCAGTGAGATAGAGCACGGCTTTGGTAAAGCCGAGGTCGGTGGTGCAATTCCACTCTCAGGCTCAAAAACAAAATTATGCCAGTGAAAAAACCTTTTGTTAAACTTCAGTGTTCAGAATGTAAAAGAATAAATTATTTTGTTCACAAATCAAAAAAAGTAGCTGAGAAAAAATTGGAATTGAAAAAATATTGCAAATGGTGCAGGAAACATACCTTACACAAAGAAGTGAAGAAATAAGGGTCTGTAGTTAAATGGTATAATTTTGCTCTCCAAAAGCAAAGTTCTAGGTTCGAATCCTGGCAGACCCGTTATGAAAATTTCAAAGCCAAAAATTTTATTAAGCCTTCCCTTGGCCCTGTTGTCTTTAGAGATTTATTTTGGAGCGCTCTCAGGTTATTTTTTGAGTAAATATTTGTCTGCCAAAGAAACCGGGCAAAAAAACCGCTGGTGGAAATCAATAGTTTTCAGAATCGGTAATTGGCAGATTCACTTGCATCATTGGCTTTATGGATTGATTATTTTAGCTTTGACTACCTTTTTAAATATTACTTTTCCTTTCCCCCGGTTTTCTTATGCATTTTTAGGTGGAGCAATTTTTCAGGGAATTTATTGTTATCGCGATTGGTATAAGATTTTATTCAAAAAGAAAGTGCACTAATAAAGGCACTTTCTTTAATTTTCTCTCTATTCTTTATTTTAAACTTTCAAGAAACAAAATCAAGTTTTCCCCGGCCAAAAAATGTGGTAAAAAGGAAGAGGTTATGAATTTAATTGACTCTTTAGTTAAAGAAGGCTGGCTGAAAACGCCAAGGATAATTGAGGCTTTTAGAAAAATTAAAAGGGTTGATTTTTTACCAAAGGGAATGGAAAATTTGGCTGAATTAAATGAAGCTCTGCCAATAGGTTATGGACAGACAATTTCCCAACCTTTGGTAGTGGCTTTTATGATTGAGCAATTACAGCCTCAGCCAGGAGATAAAATCTTAGATGTTGGTTCAGGTTCTGGTTGGACGAGCGCCCTTTTGGGAGAAATAGTTGGGAAGCAAGGGAAGGTGATAGCCATTGAAGTCATTCCCGAACTAAAAGATTTTGGTGAAAAAAATGTCAAAAAATATAACTTTGTAAAAAAGGGACAGGTCCAATTTATTTGGGCTGATGGTTCAAAGGGATATAAAAAAGGGGCGCCTTTTGATAAGATTTTGGTTTCAGCTGCAGCTGAGAAATGCTTTCCGGCCTGGAAAGAGCAATTAAAAGTTGGTGGAAGAATTGTCACCCCTATTAGCTCTTCAATCTGGCTATTTATTAAAAAATCAGAAAAAGAATTTGAAGA
>DAIPKT010000007.1:2838-13582 GCA_036769645.1 bacterium
CAGGAGTAGGAATGAAAAAATATTTTATTCTATTCTTTCTGGGTTTAATTATTGGCTTTTTTATTTGGCAAGGGATTTATTTGCCTAAAAATCCAGCCGGGGAAGGAAAAGTTTTTTCAGTTGAAAGGGGCCAGAGCCTTTTTCAAATTGCTGAAAATTTGGAAAAGGAGGGTTTAATTAAAAATAGGTTTTTCTTTGATTTTTATATATTTCTCAAAGGAGCTCAAAGAAAACTTCAGGCTGGAAAATATACCCTCTCTCCGGCAATGAATATTCCTGAAATTGGAAAAAAAATTATTTTTGGCGAAACTCTAAAAATAAAAGTGACAATCCCTGAAGGCTTTACCTTAAAGCAAATTAAAGAGGAGCTCGGTGAAAACTTCCAGAGGCCCGTCCTCTGTCAATTTTCAACTCGAGATTTTAAAGGTGAATTTGATTTTTTGAAAGATGTTCCTGATGATGCTTCTTTGGAAGGATTTTTGTTTCCCGACACTTATTTCTTGGAACCAGACCAAAATGAAAAAGGAATTATCCAAAAATTTTTAATAAATTTTGATAAAAAACTAACCCCAGATTTAAGAGATGAAATTGAAAGACAAGGAAAAACAATTTTTGAAATTATTATCATGGCTTCTTTGATTGAAAAAGAAGTTAGAAAAAAAGAAGAAAAAGAAGTGGTTTCTGGAATTTTGTGGAAAAGATTAAAAAATAATATTCCTTTGCAGGTTGATGCCACTATCACTTACATTACTGGTAAAAAAACAACTAAAATCTCAATCGAAGAAACCAAAATCGACTCTCCCTATAATACCTATAAATATCGAGGCCTTCCCATTGGCCCAATTTGTAATCCAGGATTTGACAGTATTTTGGCGGCCTTGTATCCTAAAAGTAGTGACTACTGGTATTATCTGTCAACTCCGGAAGGAAAAACTATTTTCAGCAAAACCTTACAAGAACATAATATAGCCAAAGCAAAATATCTCTGGTAAGGCTAAATAAAATGATTGAGAAATTTAAAAAACTTCTAAAACCGAGAAACTTTATTTTTCTAATTTTAATAATAGGAATAATTTTCCTTGGTTTTTATTTTTGGCAAAAACAAAAAATAAAACCTCCAAGACCAACTTATATTTATGGTTATAGATTAGTTAATGAAAAAATTTCCCAATCAGCTCCCATTACCATCTATCTTCCCTTTCCAATGGAAAAATCAAAAGCTCAAAAAAATATCAGATTTGATCCACCAATAGAAGGAAAATGGTTAGCCTCTAAAAATAAAAATGAACTCGTTTTTAAACCAAAAGAGAAATTGAAATTAAATAGATATTATTCTGTTCAATTAACTTTAACCCAATCAGAAAAAACTACTATTGAGGCTGATTTTTTAGTTGTTGAAGATCCAAAAATAATAGCCATTTTTCCAAAAGAAAATTCAGAGACTCCAGAAAATACAGAAATTACCATCATTTTTAATAGGCCAATGGTTCCTTTGACTACCTTGGGATACCTTGAAACCAAGGATGCTCCAGTTGAGATTATTCCAGCTACTGAGGGCAGATTTAAATGGATTACTACTAATAATTTACAGTTTATTCCAAAAGAAAGCTTAAAGAGATCTTCCCATTATACAGTAAAAGTAAAGTCAGGTTTGGTTTCAATGGATGGATTAGAAGTGGAGGGAAAAGAAATTAAGTTTATTACTAGAAAATTGAGATATTTAAATTTAACAAGTGGTGAAATTATTTATAATCAACCAATTTCAATTTATTTCAATCAGCCAGTTAATTTAGAAAAAATAAAAAAGGAAATAACTTTAATAAATACTACTACTGGAAAAGAAGTGCCATTTATTGCTGAATATGGAAAAAAAATTGAAAAAAGAGAAAAGGTTTTTGGATTTTTTGGGAGGTTAAGCAATTTCTTAGCTGCTTTATTTCCTCAAAAGGAAGGGGAAATAGATCAATCAATAATTCAAATTTACAACAAGAAAGATAAATTTGGTAGAAATAAACTCTGGGATTTTGAAAATAGTTATCAATTAATAATTAACAAAGCCTATCCGACAGAAGGAGATATTATTTTAGATGAAAGGCAGGTAACAGATATCCTGGTAGCTGGCTCAATTAAAAATCTTTTTGCCGAGTCTCCCAGAACTAAATATGCTAACCTCGATTTTTTTGATCCCAAGGGAAAACTCTGGGTCAATTTTTATGAAGAAATTGATCTTTCAAGAAGCAAAATAAAAGCAGAAAAATTAAAAGAAATAGGCTATGGTGAAAAATGTAAAGAGGAAAATAGAGATAAAGAGGAAAATAGAGATGAGGAAAATAATAGAGAGAGAGAATGTGAAAAAATTCCTGATAGAAAGAAGATTTATTTAACTTTCCAAAGTGAAAAAATCGGTCTTGGAGAAAGAATAGAAATCAATTTTGAAAAAATTGTCAATATTGAGGGACTAACTATCAATCGAGACCCAATTTTAAAAGATATAATTTCCTACCCCGAATTTAAAATTTTGAGAACCTTTCCTGAAAATGATTCTCAGGGGGCTAATTTGACTGATTTAATTATTTGCACCAATTCTCAAATTTTGACTCCGCCAAGGGAAGAATATAAAAATTACTTCATTTCAAATTTAGATTATGAATTAAAGTACTGGGGGGAATCTTGGAGACTTGAAGAGCCTTATGAAAAATGCAAAAAGGGAGAATTCTTCACCAGAATAAGTTATGGATTGATGCCCTTTTCTGATTATTCTCTGGAATTGAAATTAGAAGATGTTTTTGGCCAAAAAATTAACTATTTCTTAAAATTCACTACCGGGGAAATGCCAAGCTATCACTTGAATTTTTATCATCTCCAGAAATCCTATAATGTTACTTCGCCAGAAAAAACAAAATTGACCTATGCCACAGAAAATATGGAATATCTCAATCTGGAGATTTGTAAATTAAATGCCTTCGATTTTCTTTATTACTTAGAAAAGAGAATTAGATATGATGAACCAACTCCTATATTTAATTGTCAAGAAATAGTCAGAGATAAAATTGAATTACCAAAAAGATACTGGATTAAAAATTATTTTAAATTAGATCTTAAAAGTCATTTTGAAGAGCCTATCGGCCATTATATTTTAACTTTTTCTCATCCAGATTATAAAATTTCTTATTGGGAAAGAGGTCGAGAAGTTCAAAAACCGTTTTATGAAAGAACCTATCTAACAATCACCAATTTGGGAGTAGCTGAAAAGAGAATTGAGCCCCAACTTACAACTTATGGGCAAAGAGAACCTCTTACTCCTGAGCAATTAAAAGAACTTCGAAATCTCTATTGGGTCACCAATCTCTCAAATTTAGAGCCAATTTCCGGAGCTAAAATAGATCTTTATCAAGATCAAGGAGAAAAATTAATTTTAGCTGGATCTTATTATACCAATGACCAAGGTATAGCTCTTACTGATTTAGTTTTTGATTTAAGAGGGGTGATTATTTCTAAGGGCAAAGATAGTACAATCATTCCCAGTAGAGAAAGTAGATTAGATTGGGTTGAAAGTGCTTCGGCTGCCAGGAAAATTTATCTTTATACTGATAAACCAATTTATCGACCCGGCCAGGAAGTATTGATCAAAGGAATTTATAGAATCGGTTATGATGGAAGTTATGAAATTTATCAAGAAAAGCCAATTAATTTAAAAGTTTTCAATTCAAAAGGTGATCAAATTTTTAATCGAGATTTAGAAATTAATGATTTTGGCACCTTTAATACCCAACTTGTTTTAGAGAGAAATGCTCCTTTGGGTAGTTATCGGATTTGCGCAAAAGAATATAGTTGCATTTATTTTGATGTCCAAGAATATCTTCCAGCTCCTTTTGAGGTGAAGATTAAAACTGATAAAGAAGAATATATCTCCAAAGATACGGTTAATTTAGAAGTTGAGGCCAATTATTATTTTGGAGTTCCTTTGGAAGGAGGAGAAGTTGAATATACTATTTCAAGTCAAAATTATTATTTCGATCGTTATTTGGATGAATATTTTGATTTCGATCGGGAATGGTATTATTGGCCACCCTATCATTATGGTGACAGATTTATTTTAAGAGGAAGGACTTCTCTTGATAATCAGGGAAGGGCCAAAATTTCTCAATTACTTGATTTGGAAAAGTTATTTAAGGAAAAAGAGGCAAGAAAAAGTAAAATCATTGTTTTCGATCTAACTGTTAAAAATCCCCAGGGTCAGAGTGTTTCGGCTCAGAAATCATTTATTTTGCATGCTGGAGAGTTTTATTTAGGTCTAAGATCGGATAAATCTTTCTTAGGAAAGAATGAAAAATTTAATTTAAGGGTGAAATCCGTTGATATCGGGGGGAAAGAAATTGAGGTAAGGAATATCAATTTCAATCTTTATAAAATAGATTGGATTTATTCAAAGAGACAAGAAGCCGGAGGTGGTTATTCCTATAAATGGGAAAAGAAAAAGGAATTAATAAGGAAATTTAATTTCAATACTGATATCAAAGGAAATTTTGTTCAAGAACTCCAGATTGATAAAGAAGGGGAGTATGAAGTAGAAGTTTCAGCTCAAGACAAAAGAGGGAATTTAATTTTTACCACCTACAACCTTTATGTTTATGGCGAAGGAGCAGTTAGAATTCGACCAACTCCTGATACTCAATTAGAAATTGAGGCTGAAAAAATTGATTTAAATGTTGGAGAAGAAGGAAAAGTAATAATAAAATCTCCCTATGATAAAGCAAAAGCCCTAATTTCTATTGAGAGAGGAAAAATTTTTGATTATCAGATAAGAGAAATTCGAGGCAATCTTTACAATTTCAACTTTGAGGTTAAAGAAGAATATCTACCAAATGTTTATTTATCTTGCCTTTTGATTTCATCCAAACCAGAAATTAAATTTGGAAAAGTTGAGTTCCAAATTAACAGAAAAAGAAAGGAACTTGATATTGAAGTTAAATCCAACAAAAAGTTTTATTTACCAGGTGAAGAAGTAATCTTAGATATTTTAGCTAAAGATTATAAAGGGGAGCCGGTTTCAGCTGAAATTTCAGTGGCAGTGGTTGATTTGAGTGTTCTGGCATTAAAAGGAAACCCAAAGAAAAATCCCTTGATATTTTTCTATGCCGGTTTTCCTCTAACTGTTTCCACTGCCAGCAATCTTAAAGATATTTTGATCGAAGTAGAAATTCCAACCAAAGGAGGAGCTGGCCTGGCTTCCGAAGCCTTGGCGGTGAAAAAGAGAGGTATTTTCAAAGAGACTGCCTTCTGGCAGGCGGTTATTAGAACAAACAAAGAAGGTCAGGCCCAAGTTAAATTTACCTTACCAGATAACCTCACAACCTGGCAGACTGAGGCCTTAGGAGTGACTAAAGATACTAAATTGGGAGTTAATTACCTAGAGTTTATTACCAGAAAAGAATTAATGGTTATACCTTTGAAACCAAGATTTGTCATACCAGGAGATATTTTCTCCATTGGAGCCCAAATTTTCAATCAAAGCAAAGAAACTCAAAAATTAATTGTAAAATTTGAGAGCCAAACTTTAATTCCAAAAGATGGCTCAGAAAGGAAAATTGAAATTGAACCTGAAAAAACAAAAACTATTTACTTTAAAGTTCAGGCTTTGCCCCAAATAATAACCGGAGAACATACTTTTTTAATTTCAGCAAAAAGTGAGAGATTAGAAGATACAGTTGAAATGTCAATTAGTATTACTCCAAACAATACCTACGAAGTCACTGCTACCTCAAACTATACCACTTTACCAATTTCTAAAGAGTATCTCTTTCTTCCTGAAAATGTTGTTAGGGATAGAGGTGAGTTAACTATAAAAAGTAGTGCTACTTTGGCTGTTTTCCTTTCCGATTCATTAAATTATTTATTGAAATTTCCCTATGGCTGTTCAGAACAAATTGCCAGTAAATTGAATGCCATTGCCATTGTCAAAAGGGGACTAAATTTACCAAATATCGGAGAGAAATTTAAATTGGAAAAGATCATCCACGAAGGAAGAGAATATTCTATAGAAGAGGTAGTAGAAATAGGATTGGCTGAACTTTATAATAATCAACAATTCGATGGAGGATTTTCTTTCTGGAGGAGGGGAAATTCCGATTTTTATTTGACCTTACATATTGTTGATACCTTAAATAATCTTTCCTTGGCTGGATTTTCAATCAATCAGAGCAGTTTAGATAGGGCAGTTAATTATCTTTACAATAAAATCACTACTGATCCAAACTTATATAGAGAAAAAAACACAATTATTTTGACTGCCTATAGTTTATTTAGACTACCTAAATTTACTAAAGATGGAGCCTTGAGACAAAAGATAGTCAATATAGTTAATGATGATCTTTTCTTAAAAGAACAAATAAGCAATAACTCCCTGGCCTATTTAGCAATCTTAATTAACAAGGGATTTGACCGAAAATTGAAGGAAAAAGTTTATCAAATCTTGGATAACAGAATTGATATTGATGGCCGGGGAGCATTTTTGGAAATTGGTGAAAACTTTATCTGGCAATATTATGAAACTCCAATTAAAAATACCGCTTTATATTTAAAAGCAAAGGTGGCAGCCAAATCGGAAGATCCAATTTTGGATAAAGTTTTGAGATGGCTCTTAAATAGTAGAAAAAAAGATGGAGCCTGGGGTTCAACCCAAAATACTGTTTCTGTAATTGATGCCTTTATTGATTATTTGGAATGGAAAAGGGAAACTGAATCTAATTTTCTTTTAGAATTACTGATTAATGAAAAATTAGAAGGAAGCTTTGATTTTAATCCTGAGACAATCTTAGATCAATTCAAAAAGGAAATTCCAATTTCAAATTTAAAATTCAATGAAAACAATATAATTTCCTTCTTAAAGACCAATCGCAATCAACTTCCAAATCCCTTATATTATGATCTTTCTTTAAAATATTATTTGCCAGTTGATCAAATTCCTCCCAGGGATGAAGGCTTTTCAATTACCAGAGAATTTTATCAACTAGATGATATTAAAAATGAAAATCCAGTCAGATCAGCAAAAGTTGGTCAAGTTTTAAGAGGAAATATCCAGATTACAGTTCCCAAACCAAGGAATTTTGTCATAATCGAAGATTTCATTCCAGCTGGAATGGAAATTATCAATTTAGAGTTAGCCACTGAACAAAAATCACTTAGATTACAAGAAAGAGAATTAAAAGGAAGAGAATTCTACCCTGATTTTAAAGAAATTCATGATGATCGAGTTTTTCTATATAAAGAAAATTTGGAGCCAGGAGTCTATGAATTTGATTATTTTATTAGGGTTTTAATCAAAGGTAAATTTACCCATTTACCGGCCATAGTTTCCGAAATGTATTTTCCAGAAAACTTTGGCCGAACTGATGGAAGATATTTTGAAATTGAGTAATATGGCAAAACTTAAATTAATTTTAATTATTTCAACAATTGGATTTAGCTTATTTTTAATTTCTGGTTATTATTTACAAAAAAATTTGTTAGCCATTTATAATTCTCAAAAATCAATCGTGATGAGAGATAGAAATGGGGAAGAAATTTTTATAAAACCTAATCAAAAGGGATATTTTACCAGATACTTAGATGAAATTCCTCCTAGATTTAAGGAACTCTTAATTAAAAAAGAAGATAAATATTTTTATTACCATTTCGGATTTAATCCAGGAAGCATTTTTAAAGCTCTTCTTGGAAGATTGGGTATTTTAGAGAGAAAGGCTTCAAGTACCATTACTCAACAATTAGTCAAAATTTTACTTGGGAAAGAATTTGAGAGGAATTTTAAAAATAAATTTGGAGAACTTTTTTATACTTTGAGTTTAGAAACTTATTTGAGCAAAGATGAGATTTTAAAAATGTACCTAAATTCAATTTATCTTGGCAATCAGGCCCAGGGAATAGCTGAGGCAAGCTGGCTTTATTTCAACTTACCACCAGATTTATTAAATGACGGCCAAATTTTACAGCTTTTAGCTACCATTAGTAATCCATATGAAAATAATCCAGCTAAATACAAAAATAAGGGAATTACTTTATCTCTGGCAAAGAAATTTGGTTTAGGTAATCAAGAATTAATCATAGATGAACCAAAAATCATAAAAGAAAATATGAAAAAATATTCCCATTATAGTAATTCCTATTTTGAGATCCAAAACTTAACAAAAGATTTTCCTGAGGATGGTCAATTAACGATCGATAAAGAACTTAGTGAAAGAATAAGAGAAATTTTAAAGAGAAATATTGAAAATTTAAAACCAAAGAATGTTAAAAATGGAGCAGTGGTAGTGATTAAATTACCAGAGAATGAAATATTAGCTTTAATTGGTTCGCCAAATCCCCAATCTTTTGAGTTGGGATATCAAATTAACATGTTAAATAAACCCAGAGCAATTGGATCTACAATTAAACCCTTTATCTATCTTAAGGCATTTAAAAAAGGTCTCCGACCTTATACCTTAGTTGATGACAGGGAATACAAATATCTCACTGCCTTAGGTTTCCCTCTTTATCCAAAGAATTTTGATTATCAATATCGTGGCGAAATAAATTTGCATTATGCCTTGAGCAATAGTTTAAATGTTCCGACAGTAAAAGTTTTGGAATATCTAGGTCTTGAGGATTTTTATAAATTTTTAGGAAAGGATTTAGAGTTTAAGCCAATTCAAAGTTTAGAAAATTATCAATTGGGAATAGCCTTGGGAGGATTGGAAATGAGTTTATTAGATTTGGCTAAATATTTTACTATTTTCCCAAACAATGGGATTTTAAGAGAAACCAAAATTTTCAAAAATGAGGGTTTATCTTCTGAGAAAAAAATTTCAAACCCAGAGTATATCCAATTGGTCAATAAAATCTTGAATGATCGAAAGACAGGGATTGAACAGTTTGGTTTAAAAAGTGAACTTAACCTATTTCAGGAAAATTATGGGCTCAAAACTGGAACTTCCCGGAACTTCCATGATAGTTGGATAATAGGTTTTACTCCCGATTTTTTAGTCGGGGTTTGGATTGGAAATGCTGATAATACTCCAATGGATGGAATTTCTGGTCAAATTGGAGCAGGTAGAATCTGGGCAGAAATTATGGAATTGATTTTGAACTCAAAATACAATAAAGAAACTCCCTTTAAATTTGATTTAATTAGAGAATTTTATAATTCAAATGGTGGAATTGAATTTGGTTTAGAAAATGATGACTATCAGAAATCTTTAAATGCTTTAAAAGAAAGAGATTTTTCTTTAATTTTAAATCCTCATCAAGGTGACCTTTTTCTTTTAGAAGAAAATAGCCAAATAACTCTTAAGGCTAAGGAAAATGTGAAATGGTTTATTAATGGAAAATTAATTGGTGAAGGAAAAAGCAATATTTTTATCCCTCAAGAAAGTGGGTCTTATCAAATTAAAGCTGAACTTTCCAATGGTTTCCAAGAAACAGTTACTATTTTGGTAAATGACTAAAATTTTTAAATTTCTGAAAAATCGCCACATAATTAAATAATTGTAAAGTTTCATGACATTATTAACAAAAGGTAGTTCTTTCTAAAGCATATGGTAGGATTAAGGAGATAAAGGTCGAAAAACTTTAACTCCTAAAAATCACTACCATATGCAATATCATCGTAAGGCAAAAACCAATATTGAGCAAAGGCAGATTATTAAAGAAAGCTCAGAATCAACCAGGGATTTGGGGAATAGATTCTTGGTCTCTCATCTCACTGTAGCTAAATGGAGAAAAGCCGAACATTTAGAAGATAAATCATCAAGACCAAATACCATTTATTAGGCTCTTTTAAAGCAGAAGGCGGGATTATTGTTAAAAATCAGAAAAAGAGGACTTTTTCTCTTTAGATGATCTCTATCTCTCTCTAAAACCTTATTTAAAGAAGTCAAATCGGACAAATTGTTACCGAACCTTACTCAGATATCGATTGAAGATGTTTTCAGAGAAAGAGAAAAAGAAGTTTGCTAATCATCTTTCAGGATTCTTGGATATTGATCTCTTTTATGCTAAGATTCAGAAAAAGAGATACTATTTTTTCTGGCCAGAGAGAGGATAACAAACTCGTCTTTTTAGAGGTTTATCCCAGAAAGGCTCAATATGAAGCTGTTGATTTTCTGATAAAGTGTTGGGAACTCTTTCCCTTTCGTATTCAGCAAATCTTAATGATAAGGGAAGAGAATTCTCCTTAAAGAGATTCAAGAATAGATATGGCAAGGCTAAGAATGAAGCTCTCTTTAATCTTATCTGTCAATGGTTAGAGATATCTCACCAAACCACTAAGGTCAAACATCCTTGGACTAATGGGCAGGCAGAGATAATGATTAAGATAGTTAAAAACCAGGCAATAAAAATCCATCATTATCAATCACCAGAAGAAGCAATTAAAGACCTAAAAAAGATACCAAAATAACTACTACCAGAAAATGAAAGTTCTTCAAGGAAAAACCACTTTATCAGATTTGCTGTGAATGGTTTGAGAAAAACCTCCCAAATGTTAACAACCTAGTGAAACTTTATAATATAATTATAATTCATAAATTGAAAGTGCCGAAAATAATTAGTAATTCGAGCTAAAAGCTTTTTCTCAAACAAAATTTTGAGGCCAATTTTTCTTGAAACTTCTCTCTGAGATAAATTTTAGTTTTTTATTGATTTTTATTTTTAAGTTTTTTTCATTAATTCTGATATCTTCTTTCTAAATTAGGTATAGAATTTTTTGCCT
>DAIPKT010000008.1:0-13413 GCA_036769645.1 bacterium
GAGCTCCATAATGGAAAAATCTGGGCAGAGTCTGAAGGAAAAGGCAAAGGCTCAATTTTTTATATTAAGCTACCAATAAAACAATAGAAAATAGATAATACCTTCTTGATTATTTATGATGATTTACTATACTTTATTTAGGGGCTAAAGGTCGAACTATAAAATAAATTTGATAATTAACCAAAATATGAGAAAGTCAAATAATGCTAAAAATCTTAATCGGGAGAAGAAAAGAAAGGAAAAAGGGAAGGCTATTTTAAAATTAAATCTAAAAGAATTCAAATTCGCGGGTTGTGTAGTAAATGCGTCAGGATGTTAATCGTAATGATTATTTAAATAACAGAGCAGAGTTTTCAAAAATTTCTGATTATAAAATCTGATTTTAATCAACCTTTTGGGATTAAAGAAATGATATGTATATCCCAAAATTACCGATTATAGTTTCGATAGCAATTACTAACCGATGTAATTTGCGGTGCAAACATTGTGCTTTATCTTCAGGAGAAAAATTAAAAAACGAATTGACTAATAAGGAAATTTTCAGAGTTATAGATTATATGTTTTCTAAGAAGATACCTTGTTTAGAAATTACAGGTGGAGAACCGTTGGTACACGAAAAAATATTTAATTTTATTAAATATGCTAAATCTAAAGGTTTAAATGTTAACTTGTCTACAATGGAACCCTAATCGTTCCTACTCTCGCTAGGAAATTAAGAGAAAGCGGACTCGATGGGATACGAGTGAGTATAGATGGGCCAAATAAAGAGATTCACGAATGGCTACGAGGTCTTAACACATTTTATAAAACAATCCAAGGAATAAAAAATCTTAGAAAATATGCTTCAGAGCTTTACATATGCGCAGAAATGGTAGTCTATGAAAGAAATTTTTTCTTTGTTATTGAAACAGCTAAATTAGTTAAAAATTTAGGCATACCTCGCTTGAGAGTTCTACCTTTATTTCCGCTTGGAAGAGCCAAACAAATGAATAAGAGAGATATATTGAGTCCAGAATCTTGGAGAAGCCTGATTGAAAATAAGTTTAAAATTCAAAAAGAGAGTGGTACTGAAATCATGATAGATTCCCCTTTAGAGTGCGTGGTTCAACCAGAGATCAACTCTACAATCCCACGACCTTGTCCAGTAGGTTTTTTAGTTATGTATATTTCTGCGAATGGAAAAATATTCCCCTGTTCTCTTCTTCAAGATTTAACTCTGGGAAATATTAGAAAAAATGATATCGAAAGTATTTGGAATAACTCAAAAGCACTGAATGAAATTAGGAATATAAATTTGCTAAAAGGAAAATGTAAATCTTGCCAATATAAAATCTGCTGCCGTGGAGGATGTAGAGGGTTAGCTTATTTAATAAATGGAGATTATTTATGTCCCGATCCATATTGCTGGATAGCAAACCCTATAAAAAAATAGAACATCAAGGCATGCCTCTTATTAAATGGGAAAACGGCGATAATTTAAAAATAATAGGACGGCATACCCTTTTTATATTGGAGCATTATGAACGGTTTATCTGGAGCTTGTGTAATGGAAAAAATTCTATTAAGCATATTATAAATGCTTTTTGTAAAAAATTTCATTTTAATAAAAAAGATGCGAGGAAACCCATTATAGCTTTTATTTTACAATTAAAATCTAAAGGACTAATAGATTTTAAAAAATGAAAAATTTTGGCTTACATTTAGTTATTATTGAATTAACCTCTGACTGTAACCTTAGATGTAAGCATTGTTATGGAATTTTTGAAAGAAAATTTAGTATCAAAGAAGAAACTCTAAAGAAAATTGCTGAAGAATTAAAAAAACTGAAATGTTCATTTGTAGTTTTTTCAGGAGGTGAGCCACTTCTTGTAGGTGAGAAAATATTTGAATACGTTAATTTTTTTAGAAGGAAGAGAATAAATGTAATATTAACTACCAATGGAACTCTGATAGAGAAATTCTTAATCAGGAAGTTTAGAATATTTAGAAATGTACAAATAAGCCTAGATGGCCCTTCCTTTATCCATAACTACATTAGTGGAAAAGGGTGTTATGGGAAAGTAATAAAAGCGGCGAAACTTTTAAAAGAAGAAAAAGTAAGGATAAGTTTTATGATGTGTATACATAAATTAAATTATCCTTATCTTAATGAGGTATTTAATATAGCCAGCGAATTAAATATCCCTTTGGGGATAGAACGATTTATTCCTCTGGGTCGAGGTCGTAATGAAGAGATAAAGCCTTTAAATCGTAAAGAATTAAAGAAAGTATTAAAATTTGCAGTAGAAAAAAATTTATATTGTAATGATCCACTTCAACATTTTTACAAATCAAATTTCTATTCTCAAGTGAAAATTAAGAAAGGAGGATGTACTGCTGGGATTGCTACAATGACAATTACTTCTAATTTGGATGTATTACCTTGTACTAAGTTAAGGATACCTATTGGTAATTTAAATAATAATTCTCTAAAAGAAATGTGGGTAAACTCTCAGCTTTTTAATGAATTAAGAAATCGTTTTAATTTAATAAAGTGTAAAAATTGCAAATTTTTAAATATCTGTGGTGGCTGTCGTGCAGATGCTTACATCAGAATCGGAAACTACTTAGAAAAAGATCCAATGTGCGGCTTTGGATTTGATTAAAATAAATTAATATGAAGGCAAAGGCAGATAATGAATTCTACCTTAGAGAACCAATTGGTTTATCAGTAGAACTTAATTTAGAAGATAAGCTTAATTGGCGATTTCATAATAAAAGTGGAAATGTTAGGAAGGAAACTCTTTCATCGAAATATCTTAACCAAATAATTAGTTTTCTAAACTCAACTGCTTCTATTAAGTATTTGGTTCTCACAGGAAGAGAACCCTTTGAATTTCAAAAATTAACAAATTTATTAGAGATAGCTAAAAGGAGGGGGATTAGTGTATCTGTTGATACTAATGTTAATTTCCTATTTCCTAAGTTATTCACATACGATTTCAATAGAATAAATCAAATCAGGTTGAAATTATTATCCCTTTATTCCAAAAAACATGATTATTGGATAGGAGAAAAAGGACATTATAAAAAAATAAATGCTTTTCTTAGCTTCTTAGAAAGGAGAAAGAATATCTCTAAAGTAATAATTTTTCCAATTTTTAAATTCAATTATGAGGAAATAGAGAAAGTGACAAAATTTGCTTCTGGAAATAAAATGTATTGCAACCTCTTTCCTTATCCATATTTTGCTTGTAAAAAAAGTTATCGTTTAAACAAAAATTTATTTTGGAGAATAATGAATAAAATACAAAAGCTAAAGAAAAAATATCCTACTACAGTTATTACAGATTCTCCGATAGCAGGAGTGAAATATAAAAAACTTTGTGGACAATACCCTTTTCTTAAAATTATGATGCACATTGATGTAAATGGTAATTTGAGAATTTGTAAATATGCAAATTTTATTATAGGTTCGCTTGATAAGTTATCTTTAGATAAGTTATGGCTTCAACAACAAAAATTCTTTAATAGCCAGCTGAGTAATAAATGTAAACAGTGTAAAGACTTAAGTATTTGCGGAGGGGGCTGTTTTGGTAATAAGCAATTTTTATCTCAGCCAGATTATTATTGTATTCATCGTTAAGATGATAAAAAAATATTATCCGAAAAATTTGGTTGAAAAGTGGCGGAAGTTTTGGAAAAGAGAAAAGATATATAAATTTAATTTTAAAAGTAAAAAGCCGATTTTTTCTGTCGATGTTCCTCCTATTACTCCTTCGGGAAAAATGCATGTCGGTCATTTAATGCATTATCTCCAATTTGAGTTTATTGCTCGTTATAAAAGAATGAAGGGTTTTGAAGTTTTTTTTCCTCTTTGTTTTGATGATAATGGTTTACCCACCGAAAAATATGTTGAGGAAATTTATGGAATTTCAAAAGGGAAAACGAAAAAAGAAGAGTTTCAAAGGCTCTGTTATCAAGTAGCAACAAAATTAAACTCAGAATATGGAGAGATATTTTCTTTAATAGGCTTTTCGGGAGATTCGGAAATTGGCTACCGGACAATTGATCAATTTTGTCAAAAACAGGCCCAGAGGTCTTTTTTAGATTTATATAAGAAAGGTCAAATTTATCGAAAAGAAGAACCGGTGATTTGGTGCCCTTTTCATCAAACCGCTCTCTCTCAGGCCGAAGTTGATGATTTAGAAAGAGATACTTTCCTTTATTACTTTTGGTTTCAATTAGAAGAGGGAGAGAAAATTGGAATTGCTACGACCAGACCAGAGTTATTGCCAGCTTGTGTTGGAATTTTTATTCATCCAAAAGATAAAAGAAAAAAAGAATTAATCAAGAAAAAAGTGGAAGTTCCCCTCTTTGGGCAAAAGGTTTCAATTTTAAGTGATAAAAAAGTCGATCCCAATTTTGGCACTGGTATTGTGATGGTTTGTACTTTTGGAGATAAAAGAGATATTGATTGGTGGAAACAATATAATCTACCCTTAAAAATCTGTCTTACCAAAGAAGGGAAATTAAATGAAATAGCGGGAAATTATCAAGGTTTAACTATTACTGAAACAAGAAAGAAGATAGTTGAAGATTTAGAAAAAAAGGGAATTTTATATAAAAAAGAAAAATTAAGACAAAGAGTTAATGTCTGTTGGCGATGTAAAACACCAATTGAATTTTTAGTCACTCCTCAATGGTTTATAAAAGTTTTAAATTATAAAAAAGAATTAATTGAATTAGCTGAAAAATTAAAATGGTATCCAGCTTTTTACCAAAAGAGGTATGAAAATTGGATTAAAAATTTAAAATGGGATTGGTGCATTTCCAGGCAGAGATATTATGGAGTTCCTTTCCCCGTTTGGTATTGTCAAAATTGCCAAAAAATTATTTTACCAAAAGAAAAAAATTTACCAGTTAATCCTCAAAAAGAAAAACCAAAAGAGATTTGTCCTTGTGGTTCAAAAGAAATTTTTCCGGAATTAGATGTTTTTGATACCTGGATGACTTCTTCAATTACTCCTTTAATCAATAGTCAGTGGAAAGAAAAGCCAAAATTTTTTAAAAAATTATTTCCCTTAGATTTGAGACCCCAAGGTCACGATATCATTAGAACTTGGCTTTTTTATTCCCTTTTAAAGAGCTTTCTCCATCTTAAGAAAATACCTTTTAAAACAGTAATAATTTCTGGACATGGCTTGGATGAAAAGGGGAGGAAAATGAGTAAATCATTAGGGAATATTATTGAGGCAAGAGAAGTTTTAAAAAAATATCCCTCAGATGCTATTAGATACTGGGCAGCCAATGGCACTTTAGGCCGAGATTTAAAATTTGATGAAAAAGTAATAAAAAAAGGTCATAGATTATTAACTAAAATTTGGAATGCTTTTCGACTTACCTTTTTCTTTTTGAAAGAATTTAATCCCAAAAATTTGAAAAGAGAAAATCTTTATCCTCTTGATCGATGGCTCCTTTCTAAATTACAAAAGACAATTAAAAATGTCACCGAATTTTTTGATCAATACCAATATTTTAATGCCTTAAGAGAAATAGAAAGATTTTTTTGGAGAGATTTTTGCGACAATTATTTGGAATTAGTGAAATGGCGGCTTTATTCGAAAGATGAGAAATTAACAAAGGAATCAGCTAAATTTACTTTATATCACACTTTTTTTAATATTTTGAAAATTTTTGCCCCCTTTTTACCTTTCCTTAGCGAAGAAATTTATTCTCTTTATTTCCAAAAATTTGAAAAGGGAAAAAGCATTCATTTACTTTCCTGGCCAAAATTTGAAAAAGAATTTATTAGTAAAAAAATAGAATCGAGTGGTGATTTATTAATTAAAATAATTGAAAAAATTAGAAAGGAGAAATCAAAGAGGGGATACTCTTTAAAAAAAGAGGGCAGATTATTAAAAATTGGTTGTCCGGAAAAAATTTCTCGAAATTTAAAACCTTTTTTAAATGATCTTAAGGCTATCTCCAATATTAAGAAAATCGAATTTTCTAAAAGAAAAGGGAGAGAAATAAAGATTTATTTTTAAAAGACTCAAAAAGAATTATCCTCCTAATCAGTAAAATTTCTTTGAAAAGTGAAATTTCTGCCTTGACTAATTACCCTTCCCAAATTAAACAAAAACTACTTTAAGAATAGATTATAAAACTTATAAAACTGGCAAAAGAAATAATAAAATGATATATTAAAAAAATATGGCTTTTGAAAAAGAGATTGAAAAATTGAATAAAAAATGGGCAGAGTTAGAAAAACCGGAATTGATTGAAAAACAACATCAAAAGGGAAAATTAACCGCCCGAGAAAGGATTAATTTACTTTTGGATCCTGAAAGCTTTGTTGAATTAGACCCTTTTGTTGAGAGTCGTTTTCAACAATTGGGAATGGCCGAAAAGAAAATAGCTGGCGATGCGGTTATTTCTGGTTTTGGCAAGATTTCCGGTCGCCAGGTCTATCTTTATTCCCAGGATTTTTCAAAAATGGGAGGCTCACTGGGAGAAATGCATGGCCAAAAAATTACTAAAGTAATTGAATTAGCTTCAAAAACTGGTTGTCCCTGTATTGGCATTATTGATTCAGGTGGAGCGAGAATCCAGGAAGGGATTTCCAGTCTGGATGGTTATGCCTCAATCTTTAGAGCAATGATTAGGGCTTCGGGAGTTATTCCCCAAATTTCAATCATTGTTGGACCTTCAGCTGGTGGCGCTTCCTATGCTCCCGGGCTTTCTGATTTTGTTTTCATGGTTGAAGGAATTTCCCAAATGTATATTACTGGGCCAGAAGTTATTAAAGCAGTATCAGGAGAAAAAATTTCTTTTGAGGAACTGGGAGGAGCCTCAATTCATAGTTTAAAATCAGGTTGTAGTCATTTTATCTTTAAATCAGAAAGAGATTGCTTTTTGGGAGTAAAGAAACTTTTATCTTATTTACCCAAAAATAATCTTGAAGATCCGCCAAGGCAAAAAAGTATTTTAGCTGAATTTTTTGAGAGAGAAAATTTACGACTTTTAGAAATCGTCCCAGAAGATGAGAAAAAGGGTTATGATATGAAAGAAGTTATTGAAGAAATCTTTGACAAGAATTCTTTTTTTGAAATTCAGGCAGGTTTTGCCCCCAATTGCCTTGTTGGTCTGGCCAGATTATCCGGCTATTCAGTTGGTCTGGTTGCTAATCAAACCAAGTTTATGGCCGGCACCTTAGATATTGATTCTTCTGATAAAGTGGCCAGGTTTGTTAGATTTTGCGATTGCTTTAATATTCCTTTGATTAATCTGGTTGATACTCCTGGTTATCTTCCTGGCACTGACCAGGAGCATCGGGGAATAATTAGACATGGAGCAAAAGTCCTCTATGCCTATTCAGAGGCAACCGTTCCTAAAATCAGCCTAATCTTAAGAAAGGCCTTTGGCGGAGCTTATATTGCTTTGGCTTCAAGAGAGTTAGGTTATGATCGAGTTATTGCCTGGCCATCAGCCCAGATTGCGGTGATGGGACCTGATCAAGCAGTGAGAATTATTTATAAAAAAGAAATAGCTGAGAGCCAGGAACCCAAAAAATTGGAAAAAGAAAAAATTGAAGAACTGAAAGAGATTTTCTTAAATCCCTATCAGGCCGCCAAATTAGGCCAGGTTGATCTGATAATTCATCCCAAAGATACCAGAAGTATTTTGATTAAGTGTTTAGAATCACTTTTGAATAAAAGGGAAGGGAAGATTGCTAGAAAACATGGTAATATCCCGCTTTAAAAATTATGTCTTTAATTTTAATTGCTTTAATTAGTTATTTAATTGGTTCTTTTCCGACGGCTTATCTTTTAGTTAAAAAAATTACTGGTCAGGATATTAGAAAAATTGGTTCGAGGAATGTTGGGGCAATAAACGTCCTCCGAGCCTTAAAAGAAGCCGGAAAAAGGAACTTAGCTCCTCTTGGATTTTTGATTGTTTTAATAGTTGATATGGCAAAAGGAGCTTTGGCCATTTTCACGGCTCAAAAATGGCCATTCTTGGAATCTGAATTAACTTTGGCCATAATTTTAGCTACTTTCTTTGTTATTTTAGGCCATAATTATTCTATTTTTTTAAAATTTTCTGGAGGTCGAGGAGCAGCTTGTTTAATTGGAATTTTACTTTATTTAGATGTCTTATCATTAATAATTTGGGCCCTGCCAATTGTTTTCTTTACAATATTATTCCAAATTATTTTAGAGAAAACTGGTTTTGAAAGAAAAATAAACTGGAGAAAATTCTCAGAGATATCCTCACTCCTGGGGACTCAAATGGCCGGGAGAATGGTGGGATTGATCTCAGCTCCCATTCTTCTCTATTTTTATAATCCTCAAATTTTTCTTCCAATAGCAGCTGGAACAATTCTATTACTAATAAAAAATATTCCCAGATTTAAAGGATATTTTTTAGGTCAAAAAATCTCTGAATAAATCTGTTTAAGGTAGAACCTTAAACACATAACCTTAAACCCACAACTGTTTTTTAAATTTTCATCACCATCGGTCATCGTCATAAATAATTATGTCATCAGTAATTGTTATTATTATAGGTTATATTTTAGGTTCAATACCTTTTGGTTATATTTTTTCTAAGATTTCTAAAAAGGAGATTTTGAAAATTGGCTGGCGAAAAACTTCAGGTTCAAATGTTTTTAGATATGTTGGCGCCTGGCAAGGATTGGCGACTGGAATTGGTGATGTTGGAAAGGGATTTTTGGCCGTTTGGTTAGCTCAAAATTTTGGTCTTTCTCTCCAAACTCAAGCTCTTTGTGGGGTGGCGGCTGTTACTGGTAATAATTGGTCTTGTTTTTTAAAATTTGCTGGCGGTAGGGGAATAGGTGCCTTTATTGGTGCTTTTTTCGCTCTTTCCCCAAAACTGCTTGGCTTTTCAGTTATTCCCTTTGCTCTTTTAGCCCTGATCTGGAATGCCTCTATTGGGACAATTTTTTTTCTGGCCATTTCCCTTTCCCTGGCAATTTATTTCAATCAGTTAGAAACGATTGGCATTTTAACCTTGCTTTCTCTGGCTCCAATTTTCATTAAAAGACTAAGCCCAATTGGAGAAATTTTTCCGGTTAAAGAGAAATTAGCTCTAATTAGGAATAGACTTATTTTTGATAATAATCAACTTTGTTTAGACTTGAGAGTAAAAAGGATAATCAAATACTTGACAAAAAAATAAATTTTGATAGGCTGGAAATAGTCCGCCAAAGCCGGACATTTTTAAAATAATGAATAAGTTTGACCTAAAAAATTTTTCATCGGCCATTGCCCAGATTGCTGAAGAAAAAGGAATTTCCCCAGAAAAGATTTTGGAGACCATTGAATCAGCCATTGCTGCTGCCTATAAAAAGGAATATGGAAAAAAGGGCCAGGTTATTAAATGTAAACTTGATCCTCAATCAGGGGAAGTTAAATTTTGGCAGATAAAGACAGCAGTCAATAAAAAAATGATTTATTCAGAAAAGGAATTAGAAAAACTTAAAGAATACCACCCACCCACTACCCAAGGAGCTCCAACGAAAGTTAGGGAGGGTGGAAAGACGGTTGGGGTCCCGGCTGAAGGCGAGGTTCTTCCAGAAGTCAAAGAAAAGATTCGATTTAATCCTGAGAAACATCTAATGTTAGAAGAAGCTAAAAAGATAAAACCAGAAATAAAAGCTGGTGAAGAATTGGAAATTCCCTTAGAGCCAAAGGGAGATTATGGCCGAATTGCTGCCCAGACAGCTAAGCAAGTCATCTTACAAAAAATTAGGGAGGCAGAAAAGGAAAGCATTTTGGCAGAATATAAGTCAAAGGAAGAAGAAATTATTTCTGGAGTTGTCCAAAGAATAGAGGGAAGAAATGTTTTTTTTGATATTGGAAAGACCTTGGGTGTTTTAACTAAAGAAGAACAGGTGCCAGGGGAATTTTATCGACCCGGTCAGAGGTTAAAACTCTTTGTTTTGAAAGTTGAAGAAACTCCAAAAGGTCCAATCATTTTTCTATCTCGGGCCTACCCAAAATTAGTTTCCAAACTTTTTGAATTGGAGGTCCCGGAAATTTCAGCCGGTCAGGTGGAAATAAAATCAATTGCCAGGGAAGCTGGTTCAAGAACAAAAATTGCTGTTGACACCAAGGTTGAGGGTATTGATCCAATCGGGGCTTTAGTTGGTCAAAGGGGAACCAGGGTTCAGGCAGTGATTAATGAATTGGGGGGAGAAAAAATTGATATTATTGAGTATTCTGGAGAGCCAGAAAAATATATTGCTAATTCTCTTTCTCCGGCTAAGGTTTTAGAGGTGAAAATTCAGCCGAAAAATAAGGCCTTAGCAATTGTCCCTGAAGACCAACTCTCTTTGGCTATTGGCAAAGAAGGCCAGAATGTTAGACTAGCGGCAAAATTGACCGGCTGGAAAATAGATGTCAGAAGCTCGGAGAGTGAAAAATCCGAAGCAGGAAATCCGAAATCCGAATGGCCAAAACCGTTTTGAACATTTGAACATTAGAATTTGGAATTTGTTTCGAATTTCGATATTCGAATTTCGAATTTTAATTTTATGTTGTTTCTTCCCATCATTGTTTCAATTTTTAGCCTGGTTTTTGCCTATTTTCTCATTCAGGAAGTTAAAAAAGCTCCTTCTGGTTCAGGAAAGCAGATTGAGATTCAACAAGCAATTCGAGAAGGGGCGATAGCTTTTTTAAAAAGAGAATATATAACAATTGGAATTGTTGCCATTTTTTTATTTTTTCTTCTCTGGCTAACTTTAGGTTTGAAAGTTGCTCTTGGTTTTCTGATTGGAGCCATTGCCTCAGGTTTGGCCGGTTTAATTGGAATGATAGTTTCAACCCAGGCCAATCTGAAAGTGGCTGAAGCTGCCAAAACCAGTCTGAAATCTGCCTTTGATTTATCTTTCAAAGGAGGCTCGGTAACTGGATTTTTAGTAGTTGGCTTAGGGCTTTTAGTTATTTCCGGTTTCTATCTTTTAACCAACGATTTAAAAGCTTTAATTGCTTTAGGTTTTGGAGGTTCTTTGATTTCAGTCTTTGCTAGACTAGGAGGCGGAATTTATACTAAGGCGGCTGATGTTGGAGCTGATTTGGTTGGTAAAATTGAAAAGGGAATTCCTGAGGATGACCCCAGAAATCCGGCTGTCATTGCTGATCAGGTTGGCGATAATGTTGGAGATTGTGCTGAAATGGCTGCTGACCTTTTTGAAACCTATCTAGTGACAATTGTGGCGACTATGGTTTTGGGAGCCTCAATTTTTCCTGGCCAGATTATGGCGATTATTTTACCTCTCTATTTGGCTTCAATTGGCATCCTAGCCTCAATTATTTCCACCTTTTTTGTTAAACTTAAAAAATCAGAAAGTCTAATTTTAGTTCTCTTTCGAGGCCTAATTATTGCTGGAGTCTTATCGGCCTTGGGTTTCTATCCAATAATTTCTCAGGTAGCTTTTCTCTTAAAACTCTCTCCAATTAATCTTTATCTACCAGCCCTCATCGGTTTTTTGGTTGCCGGAGGGATGTTTTTGATTACCGATTTCTTTACCTCAAAAAAATACTGGCCGGTAAAATCAATTGCCCAAGCCTCTCAGCAAGGCCACGGTCCAAATATCATTACTGGCCTATCGGTTGGGATGAAATCAACCATTTTACCAGTAATTTTAATTTCAATTGGAATTTTAATTAGTTTTGCTTTAGGAGGAATCTATGGCTTAGCCATTGCCGTAACTTCAATGCTAACTCTAACTGGTTTAATTATTGCCTTAGATTCTTATGGACCAATTACTGACAATGCGGCCGGAATTTCAGAAATGGCTGGTCTTCCGGAAGAAGTTAGAAAAAATACCGATGCATTGGATGCGGTTGGTAATACCACCAAAGCCACAACCAAAGGTTATGCTATTGCTTCAGCTGGTTTGGCTGCTTTAGTTCTATTTTCTGTCTATACCCAAGAATTATTAAACTTAGGGAAAAAAGTTCAATTTGTTTTAGAAAACCCAAAGGTCTTGATTGGTTTATTTTTTGGTGGAATAATTGCCTATTATTTTGCCTCTTTAGCCATTTCAGCGGTTGGTAAGGCGGCTTCAAAAGTGGTTGAAGAGGTAAGAAGACAGTTTAGAGAAATTCCTGGATTGCTGGAAGGCCAAGCCAGGCCAGATTATTCAAAATGCGTTGATATTGTGACCAAAGCAGCTTTAAAAGAAATGATTTTGCCAGCTTTTTTGCCCTTACTCTTTCCAATTTTAATTGGTTTTATTTTAGGACCAGAAGCCCTGGGTGGATTATTGATTGGTTCAATTATTGTTGGGATATTTATTGCCATTTCAATGACTTCAGGTGGAGCAGCCTGGGATAATGCCAAAAAATATATTGAGGAAGGAAATTTAGGAGGAAAGGGTTCTTTCGCCCATCAGGCAGCTGTCACCGGCGACACGGTAGGAGATAGCTATAAAGACGCGGCTGGTCCGGCTATCAACCCAATGATCAAGGTCTTAAACATCGTTGCTTTACTAATAGCTCCTTTTTTGGTATAATCAAACCTAACTAGGCTAAATAGTGTTATCAAAGTATGAATCTTATACCAACCATTATTGAAAAAACTCAATATGGAGAAAGGGCTTATGATATTTATTCTCGGTTATTAAAGGACAGGATAATTTTTCTTGGTGGGCCAATTACTGATGCGGTGGCTAATTCAATCATTGCCCAACTTTTATTTTTGGCCTCCAGGGATCCGGAAAAAGATATCCAGTTTTATATTAATTCCCCAGGCGGAATAGTAACGGCCGGTTTGGCTATTTATGATACCATGCAATATGTCAAACCTCCAATTTCTACTGTTTGTGTTGGTATGGCTGGCTCAATGGCCGCCACTCTTTTGTCAGCTGGCACTAAAGGAAAGAGGTTCGCCTTACCAAATGCCGAAATTTTACTCCATCAGGTTATGGGCGGAATCACTGGCGAAGCAGTGGAAGTTGAAATTACAGCCAAACAGATTGTTAAAATTAAGGACAAGTTAAACAGAATTTTAGCCAAACACACTGGTCAACCCTTAGAGAGAATTGAAAAAGATACTGATAGAGATTTTTATTTATCAGCTGAAGAGGCTAAAGAATACGGAATTATTGATGAGGTAATTAAGACAAAAGAATAAATCTCCTCAAGGTACTTGTTATCAAAGCCCTGAACTTCCCAGATTATCAATTTCTTAGTTATGATGGCAGAAAAATTACTTATAAAAAATTTGGCAAAACCTATTTAAAAGTAATTTCCAAAATGAGAATGTTGAATAATTAAAGCAAATCTCATCTAAAAATCTAAATTTCAGGTTAAATAGAGTAAAGGTCATTGATTTTAACCTAAAATTAGGTCTCAAAACAAAAATCAGTTTAAAAATCAATTCAATCAAAATTCTTTCTTTGGT
>DAIPKT010000009.1:0-13073 GCA_036769645.1 bacterium
TCCCCTGATTTTTTTAATCATTTTTAGTTTTTTCACTCGATTTTATAATCTCGGCTACCCTTCAAAAGTTGTTTTTGATGAGTCTCATCATAGCCTTTATGCAACAAAATATCTTTCTCGCCAGTATTATTTTGACACCCATCCTCCTCTCGGAAAGCTCCTCTTTGGACTAGCTGGATTTTTAGCCAAAAATAAACCCGGTTTTGACTTTGAGATTGGCAAAGATTATGGGGATTTCAATTATTTAGCTTTAAGATCAGTGACCGCTCTTTTTGGTTCACTCTTTGTTGTTCTCATTTATTTTTTAGTTAAAGAAGCCGGTTTTTCTCAAAGAGTTGCTTTTTTGGCTAGTTTTTTGGTTTTGTTTGATAATGCTTCTTTGGTCCAGTCTCGCTTTGTTTTACTCGACATGATTTTAGTTTTTTTTATTTTTTTAAGTCTTTACCTTTTTCTTGTTACTAAGAGATATCAGCCCTTCTCTAAAAAGTGGTATTTTTTTTATTTTCTTACTGGTCTAGCAATTGGTTCAGCCTTTTCCGTCAAATGGCCTGGTTTTGGGGTTTTGGTTGTTATTTGGGCTTCAAACATTGCTTTAGATTCCTTTTTTTCAAAACCTAAAAAAGAAAAATTGGCTAACATTTTTTTTCTTTTTATTCTACCATTTCTTTTATATTTTTTCCTTTTCTTTCTCCATTTCCATTTCGCAGCCATGCCTTGCTTCTCAAATTGCGGAGCAGTAATTGAAAAAATAATACAAAATCAAGTTGATCTAAAAGAACCAATCTTTACCATTCCCCCTAGCGGAAATTTTTTTAAAAAGTTTTGGGTTGCTCATAACTATATGGTTTGGGCAGCAGTAAGTGAAAATTACTTTACTTATCGAAGCCCGTGGTGGAAGTGGCCATTGATGGTTCAACCTGTTCCCTATTTTTATGAAGGAGTGGATGATAAAATTTCTATGATTTATTTTTTGGGCAATCCCATAGTTTGGAGTTTGGGAATAATAGGAATTTTAGGTTTTTTCGTTTTTCTAATCAGAAATTGTTTTTCTCTTTTTAGAGCTAATTTCTCATCGAATTTCTATTCTAAAAATCTTCCCATCTTAGTTTTAGGTTATCTAACTCTTTTTCTACCATTTGGCGGAATTGGAAGAGATGTGCCGGTTTACTATTATTTACCAGCTCTTGCTTTTTCGCTTATTTTATTTTCTATTTTCTTTGAAGAATCATTAAAAATATTTTTGAAATCAGAAAAAGAAATTAAATTTTTATTTTTAACGGTTTTATTTGTTGTCTTAGTGGGCTTTATTTGTTTTGCGCCCTTCAGTTATGGGTTTCTTTTACCGAGGTAAATGATTTTTTTCACTAAATTATATGACTCATTTTAAGAAAATCACAATTCTTATTTTTAATTTAATTCATTCTTCCTTTTTTCTTTTAATTTCCGGCTTAGCCAGCCTTTATATTTATTTTTTTCTCTGGCTATTAGCTAAAAATCTATTAGGCAATAAATTGGCATCTCTTCTCAATCTCTTTCCTGAAAGATTTCAAATAATTCAACTTGCTAGCTATTATCTTTTTTTCTTTTTTGCCTTAACTTTATTTTGGGCAATAAGACAAAGTCAAAAAGGTCTAATTAAACCTATTTTTTGGTTTTGGGCAATTTTCTTTTTTTTCTCTTTTTCTTTTATCTTAATAACTACTCCTCCCCTTACTTCTCAAGATGTATTTTTGAGTCTTTTCCATGGTAGAATTTTTAGTTATTATCGGCAAAATCCTTATTTGGTTGCTCCCCAGAATTTCTTGGGCGATCCTTTTTCAGAATCTGTTCAAGATTGGTTAGAAGGAGGTACGTGTTATGGCCCAATTTGGACCCTTTTAGTTTCAGCTATTTCATTTCTTTTTCCCAATAGTTTTTTTTTACAGCTTTTGAGTTTGCGAATTTTTCTTTTGGTAATCTTTTGTTTGCTAATTATTTTTTTAATTAAAATTATTTATCGTCACCGTCCCAATTGGGCATTTCCTCTTTTCATCCTTTTGGCCTGGCAACCCTTTTTGCTTATTGAAACAATTAATAACGCTCATTTTGATATTTTAGTTGGCTTCACGGTTTTGCTTGGCCTTTATTTCGTTTCTCAAAATCATTACCTTAAAGGTTTTATGGCTCTTTGGCTTGGGTTTTTATTGAAATATATTCCTCTTTTATTATTGCCATTAGGAATAAGATTTTTATTTTCCCAGAAAGATAAAAAAACGGCCTTCCAAATTACTCTTAAAACCATAGCAATAATTGTCTTGTTGACCATTATTGCCTATTTACCTTTCGGTTATAGTATGTTTCAGCCAAAAACCCCTTTTGGAAGATCTTCAAACCTTAATATTTGGCTCTTACCATTTTCACCTTTTTTTAGTTTTACAAATTTGCCACCGATTCCTTTTTTCTCCACTCTTTTGGGTATGCCAATTTTGGGAATAGCTCTTAATATAGAAACTATTTCAAAACTTCACTCAGCTCCATGGTTCAATTTTCAAACCCCTATAGAATCTTTAGCCAATACTGTCCGTTTTTTAAGCTTGGCTATTTATCTAATTTTTTATCTTTGGTTAATTTTCAGGCCTTTTCAAGATAAAAGAGAACTTTTTAAAAGAGGTTTTTGGATTTTAGCTCTTTATCTTTTAATCTGTGCTTTCTGGTTTATGGCCTGGCACTTAATTTGGGCGTTTCCCTTGGCAATAGCCGCCGGGTTGTTGCCTACTTTAATTATTTTAGGCTGGAGTCTTCTTTCTTTCCCCTATCCTTTTCCAGCATTGTATTATGGAAGTGTTTTTGTGTTACCTTTAATTTTACTAGCAAAAAGCTTAAAAAAAATAATTAAATTTAATTTTTTAGAATGGGAACATTCGAAATAAATTTAAAGTGGATTTTCTTACCAGAAAACAACAAACAGCGTATAGTTATTTTTGACCTTTGATTTTTCTTAAAAAATTTCGTTTTCCGGTTATTATTTTATATTAAGGAATTTTATATTTAAGGAATAATGGCATATCCAAAAGTTGCAATAATAATTCTTAATTGGAATGGATTAAACGATACGATTGAATGCTTGGAATCATTAAAAAAAATTACCTATCCTAATTATGAGGTAATTGTAGTTGATAACGGGTCTGAAAACAACGAAGGCACTATTTTACAGGCAAAATATGGAAATTTCATTGAAGTAATTAAAAATAAGGAAAATCGAGGTTTTGCCGAAGGAAATAATATAGGAATAAAAAAAGCCCTAGAAAAAGGGGTTGATTATATTTTACTTTTAAATAATGATACGGTAGTCTCAGCTGATTTTTTAAATATTTTAGTTGATTATGCCGAAAAACACAAAAACTTAGGGTCAGTAGGTCCAAAAATACTTTATTATAATTTAGATAAAATTTGGTTTAACGGAGGAAAGCTTTGGTGGTGGCTTGGCTTTGCTAAACATTTGGAAAAATTAAAAGCAAATGAAAAATCTTCTATTCGTTTTCCTCTAGGGGTTGACTTTATTACCGGCTGTTGTATTTTAATAAAAAAAGAGGTTTTGGAAAGGGTGGGCTTATTAGACCCTATTTATTTTATTAATTTTGAAGATGTTGATTGGTGCTTTAGAGCAATGAAAATGGGATACAAAAATGTTGTTATTCCTCAGGCTGTAATTTGGCACAAGGTCTCAGCTAGTCTGGGAAAAAGGGGAAGCCAAAAAATCGGAAAATTAGGAGCCTATTATTATGCTAGAAACGCAATAATTTTTGCTAAGAAAAATCTTTCAGGTTTCAAAAAATTTGTATTTTTATTAAATCAGTATACTTTCAGATTATTTTTTAATATGGTATTGTGTATTGATAATGAAGCTCGGAAAAATTATTTAAAAGGTCTAATTTTCGGCCCAAAAGAAAAACGATGAGAAAACGACAAAAAATTTTAATCACAGGTGGAGCAGGATTTGTAGGTCATCATTGTGTGGAACATCTCCTTAAAAATACAAATTGGGAAATTATAGTTTTAGATGGTTTAAACTATGCCGGCAATCTAAACCGACTTACCAACATTGATGTTTTTGGTCCAAAGAATAAAAGAATAAGGGTTGTTTGGCACGATTTAAGATCTCCCATTTCTTCTACTACTCATAAGTTGATTGGAAAAGTAGATTATATCATTCATTTTGCTGCCGAAACGCATGTAGATAGAAGTTTAGAAAATGCGATACCCTTTGTTCTTTCAAATGTCTTAGGAACAACTAATCTTTTAGAATATATAAAGAAATCTCAGCCAAATTTAAAAAAATATATTGGATTTAATACCGATGAGGTATTTGGTCCTGCTAAGGAAGGATATTTTTATAAAGAAGAGGATAAATTTCTTCCCTCTAATCCTTATGCTGCCTCAAAGGCTGGTCAATGGTGTATGGAATATGCTTTTGCCCATGCTTTTAAGCTACCAATTATAATGGTTCATTCAATGAATATAATAGGAGAAAGACAACACCCTGAAAAATTTGTGCCAAAAACAGTGAAAGCGATTTTAAGTGGAGAAAAGGTGATTTTGCATGGAAAAGGAAAAAATGATATATCTTCGCGATGCTGGATCCATGCTAGAAATGTGGCTGATGCTTTGTTGTTTTTATTGGAAAACGGAAAGCCAGGGGAAACTTACAATATTGTCGGGGAAGAAAAGACAGTTTTAGAAATGGCAGATTGGATTTGTGAAGCAATAAAAGGAAGAAAACTAAGAGAGGAGGAAATTGTATTTGTTAATTACCATACTGCTAGGCCTGGTCACGACAAAAGGTATGCCTTGTCGGGCGAAAAATTAGCAAAAATGGGGTGGAATCCTCCTAAAAGTTTAGAAGAAAGTTTAAAAAAGACAATAAAATGGATGATAGCTCGTCAACACATAAAATGGCTTGAGATTTAATTACACTTTTCACAGAGGAGAAAAATGAAAGAAACACATAAAAATAATATCAAAGAACTTAACAATTGTTAACAACCTAGTGAAACTTTACAATTATGGGGAAAGAATTAGTTATAGTGTTTGATACTCCAAGCACAACCTATACCCATATAATAAGCGCCCATTATTGTCTTTATTTTTATTTAAATTTTTTTGATAGGGTTCATGTTTTGTATTGGTCAAAAGATGGGACTTCCGAAACTTTTGAAAAAGAAAGGGGAAAGTTTATTTTTTATCCTTACTCTCGTCCTTATAATTCTAGATATATTACCGGAATTAAATATATGATTTGGATAGGAAAACCCTTTGGCAAATTTGTCGAAAGATTCCCAGGGAAACCAAATTGACTTTGATGACAGTAATTCCAATTTTGGCAGGGTTCCCTACTTTAATCATTAGCAAGATAAAAAGAAAAAAAATTATTTTAAGGTTAGATGCTTAAAAACTCGAATATACAGAAAAAGAGGGTGAATTAGAGGGAATGTCTAAAATCTCTCTTTTTATTAAATTGTTAATCATAAAATTAATTTATTCTTTAACCTTATCTTTTTATGATGCTATTATTTCACTTTCAGAAGGTGTTGCTAGGGAAGCAGAAAAATACACTACTAAAAAAAATAGAAATCATTCCTCTTCTTATTAATATTAAACCTTTTTTTAAAAAGAGAGTAAAACCTGAAAAGAAAAACCCAATTATTCTGTATGCGGGTCAAATTAAAAAAAATAAAAGGAGTGCATAACTTAATAAAGGCGCTACATCTTTTAAAAGAGGAAAACAATTTATGCCCAACAGTTTTAATAGCTGGCGACATTACTAATCCCAAGGATGAGCCTTTTTCTCAGGAAATAAAAAAATTGTCAGAAGGCGTAGAGGTTAAATTTTTGGGTTGGATTCCTCACCAGAAGCTTCCTCAAGTTTATGAACAGGCTGATATTTTTGTTTTACCATCTTATTCTGAGGCATTACCTCAAATAATAATAGAAGCAATGGCTTCAAGTTTGCCGGTAATTGCGACAGAAACCAGCGGGGCTAAAGATCTGGTTGAGGATGGCAAGACGGGATTTTTAGTTCCAATTGGAGACCCAATAGCGCTTAAGGAAAAAATTAAAATTTTATTAGAAAATCCAGATCTAAGAAAAACCATGGGAGAAGCTGGAAGAAAAAGAATCGAAAAATTAATGGAATTTGCTGAGAAGAAAATTAAAAACCTATTAGAAAAACTGGGAATAATTAAATAATTAATAGTTAAAAACAATGGAGAATAGAAAATTAGAAAAAATTTGGGAAAATTTTTGGCGATTAAAAGAAATAGAAGAAATTACTGAAAATGATCCAGCCTACAAAATAGTCAGAGATATTTTATTGAGATATCCAAAAGGTTCACAAGTATTAGATGCAGGAAGCGGTTTGGGGCGATGGGTTTTTTATTTTCAGAAAAGTGGTTATCGGGCTTATGGAATAGATATTGCCTATAATGCAGTAAGGAGATGTCAAGAATATGCAAAGCTAAATAATTTAAACTGTCGATTTTTGGTAGGAGATATTCGAGCTATGCCTTTTTCTGATAATTTTTTTGATCTCATATTTAGCTTTGGGGCAATTGAACATTTTGAAGAATCCCTACAAGCATTGAAAGAATTTTATAGAACCCTGAAAAAAGATGGTACTTGTTTTATCACCACTCCCAATGTTTATTCTGTTAGAGCTCTTATCACTCGCCCAATCTCAAATCCATTGAAAAATCCTAAGTTGGGATATTTGGGATTTGAGAAATCTTTTACTCCGAGACAATTATCCAAAATGATGGCAGAGGTTGGATTTAAAGAACTCCAATTTGGAATCTTGCCTGACGGGCTTTTCCTTGGCAGTTTTTATAAATTTATTCCAATTATTGGAAAATATCTTTTTCTTTTGACAAAGAAAATAAGTTTTTGGATTGAAAGCCATCAATCTAAATTGGGACACGTGTCATATTGTTTTGGAATTAAAACATAAAAAAATAAAATATAACTTCGCTATTTTTAGCTTAAAATAGACCGAATACTCTGAGTTTTCATCCAAAATATTTAAATATTTCAGTGGATTATATGGAGTTGTGGCTCAGAAAAAATTAAGAAAAAAGCGTAGAAGAGATCATTGTATATTGGAATTATCGGGTGAAAAAGGCGGAAAAAAGTAAAGATCTTTAACAAGGAATGTTATGGGAAAATATGCCGGTCTTGGAATAAATAATTGATAGCTTACAGCTTTATTATTTAACTCCCATATTAAATCAAATTAAAAAAGATTAAAAAATTTAGATTTAGGTTGTGGGGTGGGGAGATTTACATTTAGAATGGCCAATTTATGTAAAAAGGCTTAGGGAGTAGACGGTTCAAAAGAGGCAATTGAAACTTGTAAAACCATTTTATCTAAAACTTTCTTTGATAATTTAACCTTCGAAGTTATGGATGTTCGTAATCTAAATTTTGAAAACGAGCAATTTGATTGGGTATTTAGCGCTACCTGCCCCCAAGGTATTACCGATAGAACTCAACTAACATCGCATTAAAAGAAGCATGAGAGTATTAAAGAAAGGAAGAAAATTAGTCTTACTTGAGCTTACCAGCGAAAAAATAGGGAGTGAATTTATAATTTCTTTGCCAAGAGATGAATGGTTCACACTCATTGATAAATTAGGTGGCAAAATTAAATATTGGCATGGGATCGACATGGCAGTTCTAAGAAAAGGATATTGCTTTTTTTATATTTTTTGCAGAAAGTAATAAAAAACAAAATAATTCGTGATTTTGTTGAGTATTTGATTATTTATTTATTTTTAGCTCCTTTTGAATACACAATTCCTAAAATTTTTAAAAACCAATCTATGTATACTTTAATTGGTTATAACAAAAAAGAGACAACAAATCACCGACGATGAAATGCTCTGTTGGAATTTTTGCTTATAATGAGGAGGAAAACATCGGAAAGCTATTGGAGGCAATGTTAAATCAAAAACTCAATGAAGTAGAAATTGAAGAAATTTTTGTTTTCTGCGAAGGATCAACTGATAATACACCTTCAATTGCTAAAGAGTGGGCTAAAAATGACAAGAAAATTAAGGTAATAACCGGAGAGGAAAGAAAGGGAAAATTTTTTGCGATAAATAGTTTTTTAAAATTAGCCAAAAACGAAATTCTGGTAATGGAAAGTGGCGATACTTTGCCAGAAAAAACGGCAATCGAAAATTTAGTAAAACCTCTTCAAGATCCTAAAATAGGAATGACGGGGGCTCGTCCGATACCTATAGATAATCCTAAAAGTTTTTTAGGTTTCACAACTTATTTGCTTTGGGACTTACACCATCAGCTTTCTCTCAAATATCCAAAAATGGGAGAAATGGTAGCCTTTAGAAAAGTCTTTAATGAAGTTTTACCCACCGCTGTAGATGAAGCTTATATAGAAGGGGTAATAAAAAGTAAGGGTTTAAAGGTAGTCTATGTACCAGAGGCAATAGTTTATAACAAGGGACCAGAAACAATCAGCGATTTTTTAAAACAGCGAAGGAGAATCTTCTGGGGACATCTTCATTTAAAAGAGCAAATTGGGTATGAAGTATCTTCTCTTACCCCATCAAAAACATTGTTTTTACTTTTTTTTCAGAACGTGAAGAGAGATTTTAAAAATATTCCCCTTAGTATTGGAACGGCTTTTTTGGAGGCGCTAGGAAGATTTTTAGGGTGGTGGGATTATAAAATAAAAAAGAGAAATCATATTGTCTGGGATATAGCTAAAAGCACCAAAAAATTAAAAAATTAATTAAAAAAATTTGAGTATTGATTATAGTGTTATAAATACTTTTTAAAAAGATTTTAAAGACGCCTTTAGAAAGTTATATTATATCTAAGAGAAAACCCTTCTAGATATGAGGAAAAGTTTAGTGGATTTAATTTTTATTCTAACATTGATAGGAGTAGTTATTACCTTTTGGTATCCCACTAAAGACGTGCCTTATTGGTGGGACTCTGCTCTTTACGTTATTCCTGCTGCCCGATACTATATTAAGGCTAATTTCAGTTCTTTTATTCTTCCTTCAGAGCCACAATTTTCAGATTTTTCCCACCCTCCACTTTTTTCTTTTCTTTTAGCTGGAGTTTGGAAAATTTTCGGCGAATCTCTTTTTATCTCTCATCTTTTTTATCTAATTTTTGTCTTCTTAGCTATTATTTCTCTTTATCTTCTAGGAAAGAGGGTGGCAAATTTCGACAATTTGACAAATAATTTAGTTGGTTTTTCAGCTGCCTTAATTTTGCTCTTCACTCCAGTCTTTTTAGCCCAGGTTGGTATTATTTATACTGAAATTCCAATGACTGCCTTTGCCCTACTTGCTGTTTATTTTTTTCTTAACCAGAAAATTCGGGAAATATTTAATTTTTGCTTCTCTAATGCTTTTGATGAAGGAATCTTCAATAATAATCATTTTGGCTATTTTAGTCAGCCTGACAATTCAATTTTTGATTAAGTTTTTAAAAAAAGAGGGAGTAGATTTTAAAAATTTATCAGGGAATTATTCCTTTATGCCTGCCCGATTTTAATACTTTTTACCTGGTTTTTGTGGCATAAAACTGTAAATGGTTGGATGTTCGTTAAGTCTTCTTGTCGAGGTCAATTATTTATAGAAAGAGTATTTAATTTTGGGAACAAATTCTTTCTTCAGCTTATTGGTGTCTTTTTTTTCTTTTTCGAACAATGGCGTTTTCTAATTACTTTTTCTCTTTTTGCTTTTTTATTTTTTACTTTTTCCAAAAAAATAACAAAATTTTTATTTAAAGAGAGTGTAATTCTCTTTTTTTAATCATTATTTTGGTTCCGTTAATATTTGCCAAGTTTGAAGTCTTGCATCGCTATCTCATCTTTGGCCTGCCTTTTCTTTATCTTTTATTCTCTTTATGGTTAGCTTTCTTCTTACAAAAGACAACAATTAAGAAAAAAAATTCAATTTTCGGGACGATAACTTTAATTTTATTATTGCTCTTCTCTCAGGGTTGGAATGAACATCGTCAAATTACTGAGGCGATGTCTTTTCCTCTTGAGGAAAATTTAGAATATCTGGATATTATTGCCGTTGGAAAAAAAGTGGCTGACTTTATTGAAAAATATTATCCTACCGCTGTCGTTTGGACTTCTTTTCCCACCGATTATATGCTTTCTGAACCATTTTATTACTATGTTTCAAAACCAATCAAAGTTGGCAATTGCCGAAATTACAAAAGTGGTGATAGAATAGATTTAATAGTTTTTCATCTCCTTTTAACTGATTCCCAAAGGTATTGTGGTGATTTGATAGAGCGTTTGGATTTTGAACATTTGGTGAGGTTTGAACAAAATGGAAAGTGGATGGAAATATATAGAAAAAAATAGGCTCAAAATTTCCTAGATTTGGTCCTATTATATAAAAATATACAAAGTACTTTGTACTTCTGGTTAGTCTTCCTATTTTAGATGAAAAAGTTAAGCAAAACTATAATTAAAGTCTTAACTAATTCAGAGCTCCATGAAAAATTAAGTCAAAATGCCTTAAAATGGAGTTCTCAATTCAGTTGGGATAAAAGTGCGGGAGAATTTATGACGATACTTAATAAAGCCATGAAAGAAGGAAATAAAAGCAGTAAAGCCTTTCAATCATCAATTAGTTTTCCTTAAAAAAGGGGAAATTATTAACAATGCTTTCTCGAAATCTTTCACGGTTAATTAATTCTCCTTTTCCCTTTTTGATTTTTGGTAGCGGAAGCCTTATCATTTATCTTTTTCTTTGGTCTCTTTCCAAAGGGTTATTAGCCGGAGAATTAGACAGCCTGGCGGATAGGTTTCTGGCTACTTATCCCACAATTAAGGCCTATGGTTATTGGCTTTTTTTTCTTCTTTACTTTAACCTTGTTCTGGGCAGTAAAACAAAGTCAAAGGGGTATCATTAAACCTATTTTTTGGTTTTAGGCAATTTTCTTTTTCCTTTCTTTTTCTTTGATCTTAATGGTTACTCCACCTCTTACTTCCCAGGATGTATTTTGGAACCTCTTTCAAGGAAGAATTTTTAGCCATTATCGGCAAAATCCCTATTTGATTGCTCCCCAGAATTTCTTGGGTGGTCCCTTTTTTAAAACCGATTCGAAGTTGGCTAAATGTTCCTATGGTTTATGGCCCAATCTGGACCCTTTTGGTCTCAATGATTTCCTCTCTCTTTCCAAGTAATCTTTTTTTTCAACTCCTTATCCTCCGGCTGATTCTTTTAATCGTTCTTGTGACATTGATTGCTCTTGCAATTTTAATTGTTCGCCAATTTGCTCCTCCTTGGGCCTTTCCCGCTTTCATTGCTTTGGCTTGGCAACCCCTTTTACTTATTCAGACGGTCAATACTGCTCATAGTGATATTTTGATAGGCTTTACTGTTTTATTGGGTCTTTTTTTGATTTGCCGCCGCCATTATTTTAAAGGATTTATTAGTTTATGGCTCGGCGTTCTGATAAAATATACTCCTCTCCTCATCATTCCTCTGGGAATAAAATTTATCTTTTCTCGAGAAAATGTAAGAAAAGGAGTCAAAATTCTTATTCCAATCGTTCTGGCAATGATTTTTTTAACTCTTATTGCCTATTTTCCCTTTGGCTATAATATTTTTCAATTTAAAAAGTTTGGTCATCAAAGTCAACTTTTTGCCTATACCAGTTTACCACCAATCCCCTTTTGGTTAATTACTATTGGTGAAGTAATTAGCGGAATAGATATTCATAAAGAGCTTCTTTTGAGAAATTGGCAAATTCCCTGGTGGAGCTTTGAAAACCCTCCAGTTTCTTTAGTCAATATTGTCCGGATCTTAAGCCTGATTATTTTCTTGCTTTTCTATTTTTGGTTACTTTTTAAACCATTTGGAGATGAGAAAGATTTTTTTAGAAGAGGATTTTGGGTCTTTGCCATCTATCTATTAATCGCTTCCTTTTGGTTTATGGCTTGGTATCTTATTTGGTTAATGCCTCTGGCCGTAGTTAGTGGTTTAGGGTTGACCTTAATCACTTTAGGATGAAACATTCTTGCCTTTCCCTATCCCTACCCGATGTTGCAAATTTTTGGTTCTTTTTTTGGATTAACTATATTTTTCGTGATAAAATCAATTCAAGGAACAATCAGAGAAAAATCTCTATTTCCAAAATAAATTCATTCATTATAATATATGAAACCTTTAGTGATTATTCCAACTTTTAATGAAAAAGAAAACATAAAAGAAATTATTCCGGAGATTTTGAGCTTGAAAGAGAAATTCCATATTTTAATAGTAGATGATAATTCACCTGATGGAACAGGTGAAATAGCTGAAGAATTCTCAAAAAAATTTTTTCAAGTCCAGGTTTTGCATCGGAAAACAAAAAGGGGATTAGGCAAGGCTTATGTTGATGGTTTTAAATGGGCTTTATTAAGAGATTATGATCCAATTTTTGAGATGGATGCTGACGGTTCTCATTCTCCCGAGTTTCTGCCAAAATTTTTAGAAAAAATCAAAGATTATGACTTGGTAATTGGCTCTCGCTATTATCAAGGCAAAATAAGAGTGGTGAATTGGGACATTAAGAGAATTCTCCTAAGTTTGGCTGGCAATTTTTATGCCCGAGTTATCACCGGCGTCCCAGTCTCAGATGCAACCAGTGGTTTTAAGTGCTTTAGAAGAAAAGTGTTAGAAAAGATTGATTTAAATAAAGTGTTATCAGAAGGATATTCTTTTCAAATTGAAATGAACTGGCGGGCCCTCAAAGCCGGATTTAAAATTGGGGAAATTCCAATTACCTTTTATGAAAGACGACACGGCCAATCTAAATTATCTACTAAAATTATTTGGGAGGGTCTCTGGATTTTGTGGAGAATGTGTATCAAACCATAAAAATTATGAAAAAAAATTTTTTAAATTATCTTCCCTTAATTTTTTTAATCATTTTTAGTTTTTTCACTCGATTTTATAATCTTGGCCATCCTTCGAAAGTTGTTTTTGATGAGGCTAATTTTGGACTTTATGCGACAAAATATCTTTCTCGCCAATATTATTTTGATATTCACCCTCCCT
>DAIPKT010000010.1:0-12472 GCA_036769645.1 bacterium
AAAATTGATCTTCGGGTAGTGACCTTAGATGTTCCGGCTCAGGAAGTAATTACCAAAGATAACATCCCAATCAGAGTTGATGCGGTTTTATATTTTAAGGTTTCTGATCCTCAGAAAGCAGTCATTGAAGTGGAAAATTATCTCCAGGCCACTTCCCAGATTTCCCAGACCTCTTTGCGAGGAGTCTTGGGCGCTTCTAATTTAGATGAATTATTGGCTGAAAGAGAAAAAGTTAATCAAAGATTGCATGAGATTATTGACCGGGCTACTGACCCTTGGGGAATAAAAGTGACCGGGGTTGAGGTAAAACATGTGGAATTACCTGAAGGAATGCAAAGAGCAATTGCCAAACAGGCTGAGGCTGAAAGGATGAGAAGGGCAAAAATTATTTTGGCTGAAGGTGAATATCAGGCCGCCCAGAAACTGAAAGAAGCTGGCGAAATTCTCAAGGCTGACCCAATTATCTTAAGATATTTAGAAACCCTGACCGAAGCAGCTAAAGAACAAAACACCACCATTTTATTTCCGGTTGAAATGCTTGGGATGTTAAAGAAACTTCAAAAGCAAGAGTAAAATTTTTTAGACTGTAGAGAGTTTTGATTGCCATAGCCGCTTTATTGATATAATAAACTTAATGAGAGTGTTGAAAAATTTATTTCGCTAGTCAAGATTGACGTCAAATTCAAGCCATGGCATAAATTTGACGTCAGTTTGGTAAGAAGGATTTTGTCAAAGCCAAGATTATTCAACAGTCTTTTAATGCCTAATAATATTTCAGCTATTTTTTAATGTAACGATGGAAAAGATTTATAAAGAAAGAAATAATAAAAAAGATTTGGAGAAAATTTCAATTAGAGATGGCATAAATAAAATAGCAAGTCCTTATCAGGCTCAGGGAAGTTTATTTTTTGTTACCAGAAAAGAAAAATTTCTTTGGGTTCTAAAAGGAAAAAGAAAAAAATATAAAAAATATTTAGATTCTCCTCTGAGATATGCCGGAGGAAAAAGTTGGGCAGTGGGATATATTTTGGAGTATTTACCTGAAAATATAAAAAGGTTAATTTCTCCATTTTTTGGGGGAGGCTCAATAGAAATAGCAGTGGCAAAAGAATTAGGAATTCCGGTGATAGGATATGATATTTTTGATATTCTTGTAAATTACTGGCACTTTCAGATAAATCACCCTTACCTTTTATATAGGGAATTAACAAAACTTCAACCAAATAAAGAGACTTATAATTTTGTCAAAAATGAACTAAAAAATTATTGGGAGAAAAGAAAAAAATTACCTCTTTTAGAATTAGCAGCTTGTTATTATTTCAACCACAATCTTTCTTACGGGCCTGGTTTTTTAGGTTGGATGTCAACTGTCTATGCCAATGAAAAAGTTTACCAAAAAATGATTGAAAAGGTGAGAGATTTCAATGTTAAAAATATAAAAGTAGAATGTGCCTCATTTGAGAAAGTAATTCCTAAACATAAATATGATTTTCTTTATTGCGATCCCCCTTACTATTTAGGAAAAGATAGCACAGTTTTTAGAGGACTTTATCCCCAAAGAAATTTTCCTATTCATCATAATAATTTTAATCACCAACTCTTGAGAGAATTATTATTAAAATATCATAAGGGCGGATTTATTTTGTCTTATAATGATGCTCCCACCATAAGAGAGTGGTACAAGAAATGTAAAATTATAGAATTACCAGTTCAATATACAATGGGCCAGGGAGAAATCAGGTTAGGAACAAATCGAAAACGAGAAAAAAAGAAATCATATTAAGAAAATAAATGAATTATTAATCATTAAATATGGTACCTAAAAAGAAGGCGATGACATCTGAAAAAGCGAGTTTTGTGAAGAGGAGAGGCCATGCTGACGCCAAAGAATTTGCCGAGGTTTTAATAGAAAATTTGAAAGTTGAAAATTCAAAAGCCAAAACTAAAAATCAATTAGACGATCAAAAAGTGATTTTTAAAATAGGGGGGAGAACATATGGCGAGATTGAAATGAGAAATGATAGTGAGATTCATTATCGGGAAGTAAAATTTTGGCTTGAGCGCAATCTCACCTTTCAATTATTAAAATCAAAAATTAGGCCGAATAAAAAATTTAATGAGAGGATAATT
Source organism: bacterium (assembly GCA_036769645.1). GTDB lineage: Bacteria > Patescibacteriota > Minisyncoccia > Minisyncoccales > DG-74-1 > DAIPKT01. Next base: position 2,131 of record DAIPKT010000010.1, read on the forward strand.
CTTTATGGAAAAGCAATAAAAAAACTTAAATCGGTTACTAATTTAAAACAAAAAAATAATGCAAGGGGTGATTTTTGAAGATGCAGAATTTTCTAAAACTAATTCTAATTTTATTAGTTTTGATTGTGGGATATTATAGCTTGATATTTGAGCCTAATAATATTCAAATTGAGGAAAAGTCTTTGGCGATTGAAAATCTGCCATTATCATTTGAGGGAGTAAAGATTGTCCACCTTTCTGATTTTCACTCCTGGTGGTTCGGCTCTCGGGAAAAAAGAGTTTTGAAAATAGTTGAAGAACTCAAGCCGGATTTTATTTTTATTACCGGAGATTTTGTTGACCCGATAACAAAAATAACTGATAGAGAACTAAATTCGCTAAAAATTTTTTGGCAAGAATTAGGAGAAAAATATAAGAATCGAATATTCGGTGTCTTAGGTAATCACGATACTAAGATTATAAAAAATTATTTAATAGAGAAAGGAATTGTGATCTTGAATAATGAGAACAAAAAATTATTTTTAGACCAGGAATTTATTTATTTAATTGGAGTAGATGATCCGGCTACTGGTCGGGATAATTTAGCTAAGGCAATGAAAGGAGTTGAATTGGAGCTACCAAAAATATTATTAGCTCACGGCCCAGAAATATTGAAAGAAAGAGCTACTAAAAAGCTGGACTTGATTTTGGTTGGCCACACCCATGGTGGCCAAGTCGCCCTTCCTTTCTTGGGACAATTACTCCAGCCTCTTTCTAACTATGGAAAACAATATACTAAAGGTCTTTTTAAAATAAATTCCATTTTTCTCTATGTTAATCGTGGGGTTGGCACTTCTTTTTTTCCCATCAGATTTAATTGCCCCCCAGAGGTTACTTTAATCAAATTATTAAAAAAATGAAAAATTTTATTTTTCCAATAGCCACTCTTTCTGGCACAATTATTGGGGTGGGGCTTTTCTCTTTGCCTTATATCACTTTACAGGTTGGTTTTTGGGTAATGCTTGGCTATTTTTTGATTCTGGGGACTTTGGTTATTTTAGTTCATTTATTTTTTGGTGAATTGGCTTTGGCAACTCCTGATTTAAAACGTCTTCCTGGTTTTGCTAAACTCTATCTAGGAAAGGGGGGAGAAAAAATTGCTTTTTGTTCAAGTATTTTGGGAATTTTTGGGGCAATCTTAGCTTATTTAATTGTTGGTGGAGAATTTTTGGCTAATTTATTTTCACCAATTTTTGGTGGAGATTCCTTTATTTGGACTCTTTTTTATTTTTCTCTGGGCGCAATTTTAATTTTTTTTGGTATTCGAGCCATTGCCAAGGTTGAATTCTGGGGATTAATTTTGTTTTTTCTGATTTTAATTGTTATATTTTTTAAAGGCTTTTCTCAGATAAAATTGGCAAATCTCTTTCCTTCACCAGATTTTTCTCAGCTCTTTTTGCCTTATGGCCTAATTTTATTTTCTCTCTGGGGAGCAGCCTTAATTCCTGAGGTTGAAGAAATGTTAGGAGAAAGAAAAAATTTATTGAAAAAAATAATTATCATTTCTATTTTAATTCCAGTCTTAGTTTATCTTTTCTTTATTTATCTCATTCTAGGAATTACTGGCTCCCAGACAACCGAATCGGCCTTAACTGGCTTAAGAAATTTTTTAGGCCCGGGCCTGGTTTCTTTAGCTCTCTTTTTTGGTGTTTTAACCACTTTTACCTCTTTTATTACCCTAGGGTTAACTTTAAAAAAAGTTTTCTGGTATGATTTAAAAATAGATAAAAATATTGCCTGGCTAATTACCTGTTTTATTCCCTTAATTTTATTTTTAATTGGGATTAAGCAATTTATTCCGGTAATCGCTTTTGTTGGAGCAGTCATGTTGGGAATTGATGGAATTTTGATTTTACTAATGTATCAAAAAATAAAGCCAGAGAGAAAGGTCTTAATTTTTCCTCTAGCTTTAATATTTTTAGGAGGAATTATTTATGAAATAATCTATTAAATGACGATTGCCTATATTTTTATTTTTCTTATCTCGTGTTTTTTACTTACTTTTTCCGGTAAGTGGTTAGTTGATGCTTTAACCAGAGTAGCCCGCTTTTTGGGGTGGAAAGAATTTGTGGTTGCTTTCTTTACCGTCGCCTTTGGGGCCTCTGCTCCTGACCTTTTTGTTGGTATCACCTCGGCTTTGCGGAAAATTCCCGAGCTTTCTTTTGGAGCTATTGTTGGAACAAACATTATTCATTTTACTTTAGCTGCTGCTTTGGCTGTTTTAATTTTAAAAGGGTTAGAAGTTGAAAGCCGGACTGTCCAGGCAGGTTCTCTTTTTGGCGTCATTGCTGCTCTATTACCCCTGCTTTTAATTTTTGACGGAATGCTTTCTCGGGCTGATGGATTATTATTAATTTTAACTTTTATTTTCTATATTTCCTGGCTTTTTTCAAAGAGAGAAAGATTTACCAAAATTTATGATGGCCTTGCGCCCATTTCCATCTTAAAAGAATTTAAACTTTTTTTAAAAGATCTTGGAATTGTAATTTTGGGGATAATTTTACTTGTTTTAAGTGCTTGGGGAATTCTTGAAGCCGCCCTCCATTTTCAAAAGGTTTTGAAGGTCTCCCTTCCTTTTATTGGAATTTTAATTGTTGCCTTAGGAACGGCTTTGCCTGAAACTTGGTTTTGTCTTGCCGCTGCCAGAAAGGGCCAATCCTGGATGATTTTAGGCACCTTAATGGGCTGTGTGGCAGTTACGGCTACCTTAGTTTTAGGAATTGTTGCTTTAATCTGCCCAATTAAAGTCATTGACTTCTCACCCTTTGTTATTGCGAGAATATTCTTAATAATTTCAGCCATTTTTTTCCTCTTTTTTGTTAGAACTGGTCAGCGCCTCACCAAAAAAGAAGCCCTCTTTTTGCTGGCAATTTATATTCTTTTTGTTTTAGTGGAAATTTTAACAAAATAATGCTATTTATATAAAAATGAATGATTTTCTTTTAATTTTGATAATATTTTTGATTGTGGCAGCCGGTGTGGTAGCCTCGGTTTATTTGATTAAAAGAGAATTAAGAGGTAAAAAAGAGGAGGATTTGGCTTTGAGTTTTTTAAAGCAAGATATTGAGGCCTTAAAGAAAAGCTTTGGTGAAAGCTTTTCTCAAGTCGCTCAGGAATTGGGCCGAATTCAAGAAATTGGCCATACCTTAAGAGATTTTCAGGATTTTTTAAGGTCACCAAAATTGAGAGGAGGGGTAGGGGAGCAAGTTTTAAAAGATTTGTTAACCGAAGTTTTGCCAAAAAATAATTTTCAAACTCCCTATCGGTTTCGGGAAGGCGAAATGGTTGATGCCATTGTCAAAACAAAACAGGGTCTAATCCCAATTGATTCCAAATTTCCAATGGAGAGTTTTCAGAGATATGCCAAAGCCAAAGTTGGAGAAAAAGAAAATTATCTAAAAGAATTTATCCGAGATATTAAAAAACATATTGATGATATTTCCAGAAAATATATTTTACCCCAAGAGGGAACTCTAGATTATGCCATAATGTATGTTCCGGCTGAATCAGTTTTTTCTGAGATTGCCTTAAATCAACCTGAACTCTTAGAATATGCCCAGACCAAAAAAGTGATTTTAGTTTCACCAAATACTTTTTACTATTATTTAAAAATTATCATGATGGGTCTTGAAGGAGCAAAGATTGAGGAGGCCTCAAAGAGAATTTTGGAAGGATTAAGAACAATTGAGCAGGAATCAGTGAGATTTGGTGAAGAACTTTCAATTTTAACTGGCCACATTGATAATGCCAAAAAAGCCTCAGAAAGAGTTCAATCCAGATATGAAAGATTAGTAGGAAGAATTGATGGTCTGAGGTTATTGGAAGAAGAACCAAAAAAGTTAGACTCTGAGAAAGAGTAAAGCAAAAAATAAATTATTACATTAATTCAACGATCGCGAATTAATGAAATATAATTATATGTTGGCGGTTATTAAAAGTGGGGGGAAACAATATCTTGTTTCGCCTGGTCAAAAAATAAAAGTTGAGAAAATTGATAAAAAAGAAGGAAGTGAGATAAGCTTCCCTGAAGTTTTGCTTTTAGAAAATGGCAAAAAAATTGAAATTGGAACCCCTTTAATAAAAGGGGCAAAGGTTATTGGGAAAATTGTTGGCCATGGCAAAGGAAAAAAAATAATCATTTTTAAATACAAAGCCAAAACCCGTTACAAAGTAAAAAAAGGCTATAGAGAACCCTTCACTGAGATAGAAATATTAAAGATTGAAACAAAATAAGAAAACAAAAACATCCTCTCACCTTGTTTTACTTTATAAATTTTCTTTGATAAATATTAGTTGATGAATAGTATTTATCCCATTCAAAATCTGTCGCTGAAAAAAGCGATCGCTAATTTCAACGACAGAATTAACTTTAGTTGATGTTGTGTCTTTGCTAAATTAAAGAAGTCCAAAATGTTTTTTGAGTTTCACGTCGTTATAAATGTTTTCAGCTACAATAATATTAACATAAGGAGTTATATTAAAAAATTCGCATAAAAATTGGATTTCTTTTTCACAAGGATAAGGGATAACCCAAACACTCTTTTGAAGCGGATAAAAACCTAAGGCTTTTAATTTCTCCCTTAAGGCATCTCTAGCTCTTTTTTTATATTTCTCAGGAATATCAAAAATAACCACTCGCCATTTACCATCCCAAACTTTCGGCTTTTCAATTTTCATATTCTCAAATTGAATTTCTTTTACTTTTCTTTTACCTTTTTCAGTCAGTTCGACTTTAAATTTTCCATCTTTTTCAGTTATGATGATTAATCGATTTTTCCTAAGCCTCTCTAACGCCCGAGCGATTTTTCTTTCATCAAGTTTCTTTTTAATATACTTTCTATTTCTGATAATAAATCTAGCTAAATTCAAGAGAAAATAAGGAGAAGTCGCTGCAATTAAAACTGCCCCAGTGATAGCTAAATATAAAAGAATATCCTTTGTAAAATTTTTATATTTTCCAACCATGGATTTTGTCTCTCAAATTAGCGATCGCTTTTTTTAAAAACAAATAATGATTTATTTTATTACTTGATCAACAATTAGCCCATTTTCTTATTCTGATAATAAACCTAAAATCTTGAAATGTCGCTAAAATCAGCGATCGCATTTTTTGGCGACAGATTAAAGATTAGTTTATTAATTTATTTTCTTCCTTCTAAAGCGCTGGCGAGGGTTTCTTCGTCAGCGTATTCTAATTCACCTCCTACCGGTAAGCCCCGGCCAAGTCGGCTGATTTTTTTATTAAAAGGTTTTAACAATCTTTCAAGATATAAGGCAGTAGCTTCTCCTTCAGTGGTTGGATTAAGAGCTAAGATAATTTCTTTAATTTGGGGATGATTTTTTATTTGTTCTTCCAATTCTTTAATTCTTAGTTTTTCAAGATCAGCTTTTTTAAGAGTGGAAACCGTTCCACCCAAAATAAAATATAAGCCATTATATTTTTTTATTTTCTCAATAGCCATTAAATCGGTTTCATTAGCCACAACACAGAGTAAGGTTTTATCTCGAGAAGGATTAGAACAGATTGGACAGAGCTCTTCTTGGCCCTCGAAGGGATTAAAACAAAAAGAGCAAATCTTAATGGTTTTTTCAAGATTGGAAATTGAATTGATCAGTTCTTTAATTTCTCCTTTAGGTTTCTTTAATAAATAAAAAACAAAACGGGCAGCAGTCCGCGGTCCAACCGTAGGAAATTTAGAAAATAAATCAATTAGCTTTTGAATAGTCGGAGGGTACATCATTCTGCTTCGTATCCTTTTTCTAAGTTCCTAAAGGTTACCCTTCTTTCATCAAAAAATAATTCCACTCTTCCGACTGGACCATTTCGATGTTTGGCAATAATGATATCAGCAATTCCCTTTCTTGGAGTCTCCGGTCGATAGCGATCTTCTCGATAAATAAATAAAACCACGTCCGCATCCTGTTCGATAGTTCCGCTTTGTCTCAAATCAGCTAATCTTGGAATTTGGGGCGATCTTTGTTCAACCGCCCTTGATAATTGGGAGATAACTAAAACTGGGATATTGAGTTCTCGAGCCAAGGCCTTTAAAGCTCTGGAATTTTCGGAAACCTGTTGAACCGGAGGGGCCTCTGGGTTCAGTGGTTCCATCAATTGCAAATAGTCAATGACTACTAATCCCAAACCTCTCTCAGCCTGTAATCTTCGACACATTGCTTTCATTTGTAATACAGTTAGTCCAGCCGCATCATCAATATAAATTGGGGCCTCGGATAAAATTCCCAAGGCCTCCCGAATTCGAGCGAAATCGTTATCTTCGCCCTGGTCAGATAATCGACCGGTTCTTAATCTCCATAAATCTACCCCCGAGATAGAAGAAATTAATCTGTCAACTACCTGGTCACGAGACATCTCTAATGAAAATATTCCCACTGGTATCTTCTCACTGGTAGCAATGTTGATGGCAAAATTAAGGGCTAGACTCGACTTTCCTAAAGTTGGTCGCGAAGCCAAAATTATTAAATCGGATTTTTGAAAGCCAGCCAAAATATTATCCAAATCAGTAAAGCCGGTAGATAATCCTCGAAGACCAACTTCTTTTTTTGATAATCGATCAATTCTTTCAAAGGCCTCTTCTAAAGTCTCTCTGACCGGGATGAACTCGTGGGTTAAACTTTTTTGAGCAATGCTAAAAATTCTTTTTTCCGCCTGATCAAGTAAACTATCGGGGTCCTCAGTCTCGTTATAACCCAAAAGGCCAATTTCATGAGAGGCCTCAATTAAATCCCTGAGAATTCTTTTGTGGTGGATAATCTTAGCATAATTTAAGACATGGCTAGCAGTGGGGACTGAATTTATTAATTCAGTTAGATAACTATTCCCCCCAATTTCATCAAGCAAATTTTTCTCTTTAAGATGGTTAGAGACACTCAACAAATCAATTGGTTCCCCTTTTTCAAAAAGTTCCTGGCAGGCCTGATAAATTTCCTGATGAATTCCCCGATAAAAATCTTTTGGTCCCAAAAAATCAGCCACCTTCAAAATGGCATTTTTATCAAGCATCAAGCATCCCAAAAGGGACTTTTCCGCTTCAATTGACTGAGGAGGAAGTTTTTCCGGAAGCTCATTGGTCATATTTCTCATTTTAACAAAGGCAAAAGAAATTGGCAAGGGAGAAAATTTCTGATAAGATGAAAAAACATGAAGGTAGCCCTAATTTCTTTCCACAGTTTTTACCAACCCGGAGGAGTAAAAAGGCATATCTTGGGATTGGATAAAGAATTGAGAAAAAAAGGAATCGAATCTAAAATTATTGCTCCCAGAAGATCTTTTAAGGAAAACTATGGAAAAAATATCATTCTTTTGGGAACCTCTTTTCCATTCCCTTTTAGCGGAGCGATATCAGATTTGGGCATAAATTTTAATCCCTTGGCAATTGAGAGAACTTTAAGGAAAGAAAAATTTGATCTTCTTCATTTTCATAATTTTGGTTTTCCCTCCACCCTCCAAATCTTAGCCAGCCCAGCTACCTCAGAGACTTTAAATATTTTAACTTTTCACTCCAGCCTCGAAGGGAGTAAATTTATAAAGAGGTTTCCGGTCCTTCTGGATCTCATTAATAAAATTTGCCAATGGAAAATTGATGGAATAATTGGGGTAGCTCCTCTCAATTTGAAATATTTTAAAAGATATTCTGGTCCAAAAATAGTTATTCCCAATGGAGTTGATTTGGAAAAATTCAACCCTAAAGTCCCAAAAATTGAGAAATTTCTTGATGATAAAATCAATATTTTATTTTTGGGTAGAATTGAAGAAAGAAAAGGCCTAATTTATCTTTTAAAAGCCTACAAAATTTTAGAAAAAAACCGCTCCCAAAATTTTGGTGGGAGGTTGAGGTTAATTGTTTGTGGTGAAGGACCCTTGAAAAATGATTTAGAGAAATGGACGCGAATTAATAAATTAAAAAATGTTATTTTTGAAGGCAAAATTGAAGAAGAAAAAGTCCTCTCCTATTATTCGAGCTGCGATATTTTTTGTAGCCCAGCCATTTTTGGTGAAAGTTTTGGCTTAGTTTTAATAGAAGCGATGGCTTGTGGAAAGCCGGTGGTCGCTTTTGCCAATGAAGGATATAAAGAAGTTTTAAAGGGAAAAGGGGCCAGATTTTTGGCAAAGCCCAGAGATTATAAAACTCTGGCTAAAAAATTAGAAATTTTAATAAAAGATGAAAAATTGAGAAAAGAAATGGGCCAATGGGGAATTGAAGAAGCCAAAAAATATTCCTGGCCAAAGGTAGCTAGCCAAGTTTTAGATTTTTACCATTTATGTTGGCAGTATAAACCAAAGCGGGCGAAAACAAAAAGTTTTTCTCTTCAAAACTCATTTTATAAAGTATTAAATAAAATATTTAAATTTTCTTGAATTTTCCTCTTTTCTATTTTTGAATTCTAAAATAGCTCTTTCAATCTCTTCTTGTAATTTCCTTGGTTGGGGTAAAAAACTAAAGACAATTTTGCCATAGGTTCCGGCAGACTGAATTTCAAGATCGCCAAAGCCAAAAATCCTTCCCCAAATTCCAAAAGAGCAGGTGATATCTTGAACCTTATCTAACCAGATTGAGATTATTCTTTTTCCAATAATTCCCCTTTCTTCAATCAATCTTAAATTGGTTAAATAATAATTGATACAAATCCAATATAAAAATATGACTAACATTACAAAAAGCCCAGTTAGACCAAAGATGATTAAAACTTTATCAGCCGGATAAATTTCTTCCGGCCAAAGGAGTGGAAAGTATTTAAAGAGAAGAATTCCGAGAAAAATTAAAGCCAATTCTGGCAAAACTACAAATAACCAATGGGGATGAGTTTTAAAAATAATTTTCTCTTTCTCAATTAAAAAAGCTGGAAAAATAAATTCTTTTTTGACCCTTTTCATTTAATGCTCTTCAATTAAAATTTTTTGGAATTTCTCATTAAAAGTAATTAAAAATGGAAGAAAAAAATTATCCCTTCCTAAAAGATTAATTGGAAATTTAATTTCTCTTGAAAAAGCTATCTTTAAATTAAATTGGGATTTATTAAATCTTACCGGAAGAAAATGTAAATAAGCTATGATTTTACCTCCGATTCCTTTTAGCTCGAGTTTTTCTCCTTTTTCTACAGGAATTCCTAAATATTCTCCAACCTGGGCACCAAATAAAGAGATATTGGCGCCAGAATCAACTAATGCTTTAACTAACAAATTTCTTTCTTTTCCAATTAATTCCAAATCAATTATGGGAAAATTTTGTTGATAAAAATACTCTCTTTTCATATAATCAAATATCCTTTTGGCGGCACAGCAAATACTGAAACTTTTTTCTCCAATCCCCTTTTTCTCATTTTCTTCATTAGTCCTTTCAAGGTTTTACTATTTCCTACAATTTTATTTCCCAAAAAGGCAACCCATTTTCCCGCATATTGATCTAAAGAAATATTTTTTCTATCCATTTTCAGAGAAATCTTTCCATTAATTTTGAGATTTGATTTTTTCATACCATTTTATTTTATTCCTCTTTATTTAAAAAGTCAATTTTTTTATTTTCGGTCCTTCTTTAGTATCTTCAATTTGATAGCCCAAATCCTTAATTTTTCTTCTGATTTCATCGGCTAATTTCCAATCTTTTCTCTTTCTTGCTTCTTCTCTTTCCCTGACCATTTTTTTAATAAAACTGGGGATTTTTGGAGCCACTCTTTTACCCCAAAATATCAAGTTAAAGACTTTGTCAATCTTTCTCAAAAACTTTAAAATATCTCTGGCATCTGCTGGAGTTAATTTTCCTTTATCAAAAAGTTGATTTCCTTTACTAATTAACTGAAAAATTGAAGCCAGAGCTACTGGCGTATTAAAATCATCATCCATCGCATTTTCAAATTTATTTTGAGTTTCCAAAATTAAACTTTTGGCAACTTTCGGTTTAGTTCTTTCCAGCCTTCTATCTAAACCTTTTATTCGATTTAGTTTATCTAAAAATTCATCAATTCTTGCTAATTCTCTTTCAGTTTCCGTAATTACTTTTTGGCTATAATCAATAGGGGAGCGGTAATGCGATTTTAAAACAAAAAATCTTAAAATTCTGGCAGTTGATATTTTTAGAAAGTCCTTAATGGTAACAAAATTTCCCAAAGACTTTGCCATCTTTTTGCCTTTTACGGTTAAAAGTCCTGTATGAAGCCAGTATTTAACCATCGGTTTTCTTCCCGAAATAGCTTCCATTTGGCTAATTTCCGCTTCATGATGGGGGAAAATCAAATCCTTGGCTCCACCATGAATATCATATTGGGGCCCAAAATATTTTTCAGTAAT
>DAIPKT010000011.1:0-12372 GCA_036769645.1 bacterium
GAGCAACGTCGGACTTTGAGAGTATAAAGCTCTCAATTCTCGTTCATTTTTGCCATTTTTAGAGGTTCGAACCTTGTTATGAATGGCTCTGACCTCTGGAGTTATCCCCTTTATGAAAAGAAGGGGTTTTTCTATTGAAATTGTGAGTATTTTGTCCTTTAAGAAGAGGTTCGAACCTAAGTTTGAAAGTATCTGTTTTTGCTTTTCTGGGTTGTCAGTTTCAAATTCTTTTTTGGCATCTCGGGCAAAGGCAAAGACCTGCTCTGCTTTTTCCAGTTGCTTGTTCACTCTATTATCGGTATCTTGAAGCAATTCCTGGAGACGAGCTTTTTCTTTGGTCAGAAAAGCCATTTTTCTCTTGTAATTTTCTTCGTCCAATTCCTGTCTCGCCCGCATGCTTATTACTCCATCAATTTCTTTTAAGCAATCATTGTATGTCTTTTGCTGATTGATTAAGATTTTGTTTCTGTCTTCTGCTTCTTGTTTAGTTTCTAATTGCAGTTGTTCCATTGCCCAGTCGTGAAATTCAGGCGGGATTTCTATTTTACTAAGAACTTTAAGAATTTGTTTCTTTAGTTCTTTTTCTTCAATGCATTTTTGACTGCAATTGGGATTTATTCTTTTAGTGCAATGGTAATAGATGTAGTGGTGGACATTGCCGTTCTTTTGTCTTTTAATCTTTTTTTCGGCAGTAATCATTGCCCCGCATTCCCCACAGCGAATTAAACCTCTAAATGGGAAGTTATGCACTTTGGGATGGATTTTATTATCTCTTCCAAGCAATACTTGAATGCGATTGTATTCTTCTTCGGTTATCATTAGTTCGTGCTTTCCTTGATGCCAATTGCCGCTGCTTTTAGGGTATTCAAATGGACCATAATAGAAAGGGTCGGCAAAGATTCGGTAGATAGTGCTTCGGGCAATTTTTTTTGCCAAATCTACTTCTTAAACCCCATTCATTAGTGGCTATTTCTAAAATCTTTGGTGGCGTGTAGTTTCCTGTTAGCATTAAATCAAACATCTTTCTTACTAAATCAAATCTTTCAGGGTCTTTAATAATTTCTTTTTCACCTTTTCTTTTTAAGGGATTGTGCATGTAGCCGAGCGTAGCAAAAGTAGGATACCATCCTCTTTCTGCTTTGGCTCTCAATCCTCTTTTAGTGTTTTGGCTTAAATCCCGAATAAATTGATTAGCCATTCCGAATTCCACGCTCATCATCAAAACATTGTCAGTTGGGTAGTAACTTCTTTCGTAGGTCTTAATGTGTTTTATAATGCCTTGTTGGAGCATCCAATTGATGCTCCCGCCGTCAACAGGATTTCTCGCTAATCTATCCAATTTCCAGCAAATAATTCCTTGTGCTTCTCCTTTGTGAATTCTATCAATCATTTTATTAAATACAGGACGCCCTGGTGCTTTGGCAGATTGGGATTCAGAGAGGATGGCTACGATTTCTAAATTATCTCTTCGGGCAATTTTAGTTAGTTCATTTATTTGAGAATCAATGGAAGCAACCTGGCGGTCTTCCGCTTCTGAAGATTTGCGGGCATAAAGGAAGTATTTAATTTTCTCGTTATTTAATTGTTGGTTCATCTTATTGAAAATGGCTCGGGCAACGCTCCACCCGAGCCATTTTCAGGGCTGGAGCGTCAGCCCACTTATTTGTTTTGTTTTTGTTAAGACCTTTCTTCAACAGAAAGTATGTCGCTGTCAGAAAGCAAGTCAAGTGGATAACTGTTATCACTTCCAAAATCCTTTAGTTTCTTTAGTTCGTAATTCTCTTATGTCATAACAGGCATTAGTGGCGGGGTTGTAGTAATAGTATTTTTCTAATTTTTGGCACTCCAGATTTTTAGCGAACTCTGAATTTCGGTGGTATTGCCAGCAGGCAAAGCCAATTCCGCTAACGATAACCAATCCGATTATTAATCCAATTCCTGTAATAATTTTATTTCTGTTCATTATTTCTGCTACTTAATTTAACTTTTTATTTTGACCTTTGCTATTTTAGGTATTTCTCTATGTTTTCTTTGTGTTCTTTGTAAGTTTTAGCAAGGTGGATTTGCCCCTATTTTTATTTAGCCGAAACCTTGAAGCAATTTTTAAAGTAGATGATTTTTCCCGTGATGCTACTGATTCCTATTTCTAAAACCGAAGGCGTTTCCATTGATTCTCTCCATGATGCCCAGTATCCCGCATCGCTGTAATCCTCATAAAACCTTAGATTTTCCATTGTCCTTAGTTTTTCGAGGGCTTTTCCCGCCTGTGTCTGAAGGTATTCTTCTGCCTGTTCTTTTAACTGGTATTTATTGTAAGGCAATTCTCGTGGTGTATTTGGCTGATGTTCTGGTATTTCTTCTTCTATGTCTATTTCTGGTTGGCAATTTTTTGTTAGTTCTACTTCAGTTATTTCTTCTTTCGGTTCGTTCATTCTGTATTTTATGTAATCTGCTGTGTCTCTGATTATGTCTCGCCAATCTCCCAACCGCCAGCCGTCTTGGTAAAGGGAGTAAGTAATCACCGCTACCCTGAAACAAACCCAGCCGATTGCTAAAATTAAGATTCCGATAATGATTTTCTTTATGATGGTTTTAGTCATAATTTTCACTTTTCCTTAATCTTGATTATTTTCTCTGGCAAGCAACACAATAATCCGTCAAGAAAGTAAGTCAAGGGGATTATCTCCTCGGAACTACAAAGCCCCCGCAAGAGTTTTACGCTCCGAAGAGCGTCGGCGATGCACACCGCCCCTCACGAGGGCTTGATAAGTGTGCATCGCCTATTAAATTCTATCTTAATCTTATTTCATTTTTTCTGTTTGGTCAATTTTTTATTCTTTAGTTCTGCTAACAGCGAAGAAGGATCGGTATAAAATTTTGGATTTGTAACGATTGGCTTGAGTGCTTCATCGATTAATTTACGCCGTTCCCTTTCTTCTGGAGTTAGTGGTCTTTGCTCCTCTTCTAATGTTGCTTTGGTGGTTGGTTTTCCCAATTCTACCTGTGCCATTTCCCATACTTTTTTTAATTCGTCTATAGTTAATCCTTCTCTTGCTTTAAGTTCCTTGCGGACTTTGTTGACTATGGTCTCGAAGATTTCCAGAATTTTATGTTTTTTCTCCCCTGCTATCTTTTTAGTTTTTTCTCGTAGTCCTTCTAAATCCTCTGTTAATTTTAGTTCTGTTCGTTTGACCCATTGGTATTTTACTGACCATTGCTCTATGTTTCTTCTTGCCACTGGCTTGCCTAATTTCTTTCTCCATTCTTCTAATTCTGCCGATGTTTTGCCGATGCCCTGCCACAGCATCTCCCATTGTTGTAGTAGTTTTCTGATGCTCCCAATTTCAGTATAAAAAAGCCACGCTATGTATTGTTGCTCGGTTTCTCCTGGCATTTTTGCTGTTGTTAGTTTTTCTTGTTTCATAAAGGTGTAAAATAGGTCTACCCCTTGCCCGAAAGTCCCACACAAGCCCAAAGAATGCGAAATTCTTTACTTAAAGTTTGACTTTAGCTATTTTTTTCTGGGGTTGTGGGTTCGAGTCCCCATAAATGGGTCGCATCACTACGCTTCCGTCTGGTCTTTTAATTTCCTCAAATCTTATAATCTTTCGCCCGTGCTTTTTCTTTCGGGCTACTACTTCATCGATGTATTTGGCTACGGTTTCAAGTGTGAATTTGCGAAGGTATTCGGTGTTTTTAATCACTGCTATGGTCCCTTGAATGTCATCGTTGCTATAACCGTTCAGAAGGCGGGCTGGTCTCAGATTTCTCCTAATGATAGATTGCATCTGCTCTCTGTTTTCTGGGCGTAGTCCTTTTTCTTTTATCCAGACCCCGATGATTTGGATATGCCGTCGTGGGTCTTTTAGGAGTTTTTCTAACTCTTTTTCTAATTGCCAGTTCGTCTGCTCTGCCGACATACTCTTTTTATCTAAAGCACTTTTCTTTTTATCTAAAGCACTTGAGGGTCTATTTTCCACCTGGTGGGAAACGATACCTCTGGTTTTTTTCCGTCCAGAGGTATCAGGCGATACCTCTGGTTTTGCTCTTTTTGGAGTAAATCCATTTAGGTAATGAATGTGAATGTAATATCCTATGATTCTGCCTTTCTCATCTTTTTTTACAATAGTTTCTATGACACCTTCTTTGATTAGGAGGGATTTTGCTTTTATGAATCTTGGCTTTCCCCAGTGTAATCCCTGTATGCAGAATTTGTCAGTGGCTTTCACTTTGTTTGTTAATTGCCACGACGCCACCCAGCAGTAGAAATTGTAAAGCGTGAAGGCATCCACTCCTCCTTTTCCTTTTTTAAGTAATCTGGAAGCCGTTACGGTGTGGGTGATGATGATTTCCTTGTTTAGTTCGTTTATGAATTGTTGTTGTTTTTCTTTTGGCATGGTTCTATTGGCTTGGATTCCTATTCACACTTTCGGCGGTCAGTCGTTGATTGTTTGAACTTTTAATAAGTGAAGCCATCGCTTTTGGTTGCGTCTGTTGAGTATTTTTACATTTGATTCAGGAACAAATTCTAAAATAGGGGGTGGCATTTGAGTTTTGATATCTTTCTGGGATTTAGCTTTTTTGTTTATCGTAAACGGACATCGCTCTTCGTCGAGAAGATTATTTCTTAAATTCACTTCCAAATCTAAAGGACAGAGGTTGGAGGAACACTTATTAAATCTCGGACACTTTCTTAAATTTTCAATTGTTTCTTTTTCTGCTGGCATAGATTATTTAGTTATCTTTTTAGTTGTTGATTATTTTCCGTTTTTCCATCATTTTCGTTTTGATAGGGTAGGGGAAGATAGATTGCTCGATAGAGATTTAAAAGTCGAGTCGCTCGCCGCAACGCTTCATCATCACTTAACTCTTCTTTGAATTGCTCTTTGTATAATCTCTTAAATTTTTCGAGCGATTCCTTCGAAATCATAAAAATAAAAAATCACGGATTGGAGTAAATCCGATTCTTCAGATTTTTCTGATTATTGAATAGGGTTAAAGCAGGCAGTTTAACCTTGTCGTTAAAATAATCAGTTATTACTTGCTCAATGTTTTTCTCTCGTTTAAATACAAATCTAACTTTCTTTGAATTAGATTTATCCAGTTCTAACAATTCGTAGTCCAGAGTTATTAATACAGTCGCCAGCCCCAAATCAAATGTAGAGAAATCTTGGTTCATAATCATTTTTTGGTAAATAAAAAGTAGGCTCTTTCTTTTAGCCTACTCTTTATAAAGATTGTATTGATAGACTATTTTTACTGTAACTTTACGGTAATTTTAGGTTAGTTTTTTCTTTTCCATTTTTCTTACTACAAGAGTAAGATTACCATTATTATTTACTAATTGATCGGGTGTTAATCCTGTTCGCTTTCTAATCTTCGTTACCACCTCATTGATTGTATATGTGTCTGATTTATCTGTATCCGTTTTTCGCAATCCTACCCAACGAGGTTCTTTAAAAAATGGTTCTTTATTCTCGCTTCCTATTATTTTTAATACCTCTTCTCTCGGTAATCTTTCTCCAATTCGCTCATACAATTTCTCAAAAACTTTAGTCCCTGGGTGATTAAGTTTAAGTTTAAACTTTTTATCATTGAGAAAACCAACACCAGTATTGAAATTATAATAAATTTCAGGTTCTCTAATGGAATAACATTCCTTGTAGAATTCTCTGAGATGCTCGCAATTTATTTTTTCCAGTTCTATTGTTTCCCCAGCGAATCTCCCCAATCTATCGAGACATTGTATATCTTTTAATTGAAACAGTTTCTCATCTTCTGCTAACTTCCTCAGCCCCTTTTTCAAATCCATTTTTGGTATTGTATTTCCATTTTCGTCTATAAAATCCCACAGAGAAATCGCAATTACCTTATCTTTCTCGGGGGCAATTTCTAACTTTTCATGAATGACTTTGACAATGTTTAGTATTATCTTCGAAGGATTCATAGTAATTTTCATTTTAACTTCTTTAATTTACCACAATTTAATGATTTTCTCAATCTCTCCTTATCTTTTACTCTTGGAAATAAAAAAGCCCATTGTTGGGTTAATGTCTGGATAAGTTGCCTATCGTTTCTTTAGAAGTATTTCTGTAACCTGTGATTGAGAAGGTTAGCCAGTGTTTTATAAGGTGTGCCAGATTGAGAATTAAAAAATTCTAATAATAATTTTAAGGTCTTTCCTTCCTGAGATATCGCTTTGATTATTCCCTCTTCCCACAATTTTTCGTTTTCTAAGAGTTTTCTCCAGTATCTCAATTCTAAATCTTTTATTTCTTCAAAACTTTCCTTTGGATTTTCATCAAAATTTATTTCTGGTAATTCTGGCAAACTGTCTTTCCATTGTTTTAGCCACGAAAGTATTTTATCCCATATTTCAGCGTGATTTAAATGTTCAAATAACTCCTTTCCATAGAAGAGGTGGAGTTTTACCCCATAAAAATTTTCAAATTTTTCTAACTCCTGAAGGTAATAAGTTTTATTCTTTACAAGATCAGGGTCAATAAAATACATTATTCCAGTAAGATCAGAACCATATTTCTTCTGTAAAGTTTCAAGTTTTATCTCAAAATTTGTTATTTGTCCTCGTTTCTTTGTAGAATCATGGTCGTCCCGAACTTTCTGTTCAATAAAGCAATATATTTTCCCATCTGTAAAATGCTGGTCTATTGATAAACTTTCGCCATTTTTGTTAATTATACTTTTGGATAAAGTTTTATATCCTAACTCGCTTAAGATTTCTTCAATGAATTCCTCGATAGCATCACCAAAACGGATTTCGTGAGATTGTAAAAGATGTTGTAGTACTTTCGCTCCTGGCTTTGTTGGTCTAAATAAACCTATAAATCGCTCTGGTCTGTCAGCGATTTTTTGTAATAATTCTTTTTTCTCACCTTCGAATATATGTTTATTTAGGATTTCGCAAAATTTTTCGTAGTTCATTTCTTAATTTCTTCTAATTTCATATATTTATTTACCCTTTGCTTGCTCAATAAGGGAGTATCTTCGATTTTTAATGGATATTTAAATCTTTCGGCAATGCCCTCTACATACTTTTTATTAATTTCTATCATAATGAAATTTCGATTGAGGGCTTTAGCCACATATCCAGTTGTGCCAGTGCCTGCTACTGGGTCTAAAATCAAATCACCTTCTTTAGTAGAAGTTAGAATAACTCTTTTAAGGAGTTCTATAGGTTTTTGAGTAGAGTGTAATTTTTTACCTCTTTTATCTTTAAGCCGTTCTTCTCCCCAACAAAGAGGTAGTGTCCATACATTTGCTCCTACATTTCCCACGCCGAACTCTTTAGCGTAGTTTTTATTGAAGGTATAATTTTTTGCTTTCTTATCTTTTACTGCCCAGATAAGAGTTTCTGTGGCATTTGTAAATCTCACACCTAACCAATTGGGCATAGGATTAGTTTTTACCCAAATTACATTATTGAGTATCCAAAATCCTAAATCCTGCATAATCTTCCCAATTCTAAAAATGCTATGATAAGTGCTTATTATCCATACTGTGGCATTAGGTTTCATTACTCTTTTTACTTCCATCAGTAATTTTCGAATAAATTCATCGTATTCCTCAAATGAAGAAAACTTGTCCCACTTGTCGTTAACGCCTTCTACAATGGTGTTAGCATTCCATCGCCTCAATTCTTTATTCCCTAATTGTAGGAAATAAGGCGGGTCAATAAATACCATATCAACAATACCTTCATCCATTTTTTTCAACACCTCAAAAGCATCCCCCAAGATTACCTTATTTTTTATTTCCTCGCACGAATACTTTTGTTTAGTAGGCACATCTTTTATAATGAGGTTGTTCATAATTAATAAATTGATAAACCCAATTTAAATTTACCAGGTTTTTTGGTTCATTGTCTATTTAATTTTTGAGTAGTTTTCATTTCAGTTTTATTTTTAATTTCTATTACCACAATGCATAATACGGAATGTAGCGGGAAATCTTCGCCTGTCTTTTCCTTCCTGTAGAGTCAAGGCATATATATTTGAGTTCAAAGTCTTTTTGAATTTGGAATTGTCTCTCAATTTCCCAAGTTAAATTTTCCGTCAATTTAACAAATTCCTCATATGCTTTTGGGTCACGAGCACCGAGTAGTTCTTTGTCAAATTGAATTACATATATCGATGTTAATTGTTGTTGAATGTGGTGTGCAAACGCTTTTAAATACGGCTCGATCCCGTTATAAAGAATCTTACTCGTTTTTCCTACCAGGAGAACTCCAATCTTTATGTTTCTTGAAGTATACTTTAAAGGCACATCATGTGCATAACTTTTAGTGGCTATTTTGTAAAGAAATTGAACTAAGTCAACTATTTCTCTGAAAAATTCTGGAGAAGTCCTACCTGATATTCTTTTTGAGAAACCTATATTCTTTTTGAGAAACCTTCAAGTTCTACAAGTAATAATCTTGTAAAAAGACCTCTTTCATCAATTTCTACAATTCCTTTATTCCATTCTTTGATTTCTTGCGTTTTTTCTAAGGTTGGCTGATATTCATTACGAAAAAACCAATCAAGTATCTTTCTATCGCCGATTTCTTTAAGTAAATTTTTAACCAGATTTAAGTCCATTGAAAGTTCCGCAGGCTCTTTTAAAATGTGCCTAATTCCAATAAGAGAAGTTTGTTTAACTAAAGCGTTTGCAATCAAAATTATATTTTTTTCTTGTGCCTCTGCGGGATCAAGACGCACAACAATTTCATTTTCTTTAATTTTTGCTATTTCTCCTTTTTTCTCACCAAACCATTCTATTCGTATCGCATTAGGTAAGTATTCTTTTTCAAAAGGCATTTTACGACGTGCGAGATTAAGCCGACCACAAGCATTATTTTCTATATATTTTTTCTCCGCCTCACTACTTCCAGATATTTTGTATATTGCTTTATTGATACGTGCACGCCAGAGGGCACTACGGTCTTCATCAAGCAAGATTCTTAACAGATAATAAATAACTATAAGAAGTACGAGGATAATTCCGCTTGATAGCCCATATTTCGTTATTAAATTAGTAAATAATGTTGTGAAATCTATGTTCATGTTTTATTCCTCTTTCCTTAAAGATGAGGAGAATTTTTGAATACATAATTCTTTATTACAACAGAAAAGCAAATTGCCCGCTCTACGGGCAACCATTCTGAAATTATCAATCGTTATTCTCTCGCCACAGATATTACAATGGATTTCGCCTTTTGCTAATTTTTCAGATAAACCAATTGATTCAAAGAAGTCAGCAACTTCTTTATGATAAATAGCCCGAATAACTTTTTCTTCTCGTTTTTTCATATCTTTAGAAGTTTAAGTATTTGATAGTTAAAACATTATATCATCTTTTTTCTTCTTTTTCAACCTCTTTTTTATTAAATTAATGCCCCAAGACAGGTTCAAACAGCGTCCAGTATAGAATTGTCAAAAACCGCCTTCTTTGAGGCGGTTTTTGAAATCTAATTATAACCCAGAGATTTATTCCCTTCCGCGTGTCATTACACTTATTGTTCCATCCGCTTCTTTTAATTCCAAGATATCGCCATTAGGCAAGCGATAAACTTTCACCCCGGCTTCCTCCTTAATCAATTCAGCATCTTTTAATTAAATCTTCTTGTTTCATAACCCTGGATATTTAGTTATTTATTTACCTTTTTCGACCCTTACCCCGCACCGAGCTTGCTCCCCACCTCGCTCCGCAAAGCGGGGCGGGCTGGTGCAGGGGTTTGCGAGCATCATTCGACGCTCTATAAGAATAACGCCTTTGGTCGAAAAAGGTTGCGTTTATTTTTTCAATTTATTTTCGTACCTGTGGATAAATAGGCTTGACAAAACATTAAGATTTTTTGTATACCTAAGTTAGTAAATTGTTAAAAACAACATTATGAAAATTTATCCCAGGAAAATTCTTCCTCAAATTAAAAAATCTCTGAATATTCCGGAAATTATCGTAATTCATGGAGCCAGGCAAACCGGGAAAACTACTCTACTCCATATTTTGATGAAGGAATTAAAAAGAGAAAGTCTTCCTTCTAATGTTGTTTATTTTGACCTGGAAGATTTTGAATTAGCAGAACTTTGCAATTCTGGCGCAAAGCCGACTTATGAGCATTTAAAGGCAATTGGTTGCGATTTCAAAAAAAGGATATTTTTATTTATTGACGAAATTCAATATTTGGAAAATCCTTCTTCTTTTTTAAAATATTTTTTTGACCATTGGAAGGGCAAGGTTAAGTTAGTTGTGTCCGGTTCTTCAAGTTTTGGAATTAAATCTAAATTTAAAGAAAGTTTAGTTGGTAGAACAATTGATTTTGAGCTTTTTGGTTTAGATTTTGAAGAGTTTTTGACTTTTAAAGAGTTAAACTACGATTTAAAAACCAAAGACAAGATAGTGATTAAGGAATTAAAGAAATTATTTCAAGAATTTGTAATTTACGGAAGTTATCCGAGAATAGTTTTAGAAAACTCAATTGAGCTCAAAAAGCAGTTAATTAAACAAATTATCAATACTTATTTAAAAAAAGACATCAGAGATTTAGCCAGGATTGGCGATGTTAATAAATTCAATAAACTATTAAAGATTTTAGCAGTTCAATCGGGTTCAATGCTTAATGTTCTGGAATTGGCAAATACTACTGGGATTGCCCGACCAACATTAGAGAATTATTTGATGATTTTGGAAAATACTTATATAATAAAGTTAATCCCGCCTTTTTATCGCAATGTTCGTTCTGAATTAACAAAAATGCCCAAGATTTATTTTGAAGATTTAGGCCTAAAGAATATTTTAGAAAAAGGCGGTTTTCCAAAGACTCTCGAGGGTAAGGATTTAGAAGCAGCGGTTTATTCTCTTTTTAGAAAAAACATAAATCCGGAAAATATTCATTTTTGGAGAACAACCCAAAAAGAAGAGATTGATTTTATTGTAGAACGCGGTTCTAAATTATCAGCTTACAAGATAAAAATCAATATTCGCAATAAGGATAGATTTGTTTTGAATAAATTTAAAAATCATTATCCTAATACTAAAACTTATTTGGTCGGACTTAATTTTATTGACAAAAAAATGTTGAAGGGCCTAAATTTTATTTATCCCTGGCAGGTTTTATGATTAAATTTAGCAAAATACCCAATCTTAATTTGAGAGAAAGAGTAAAATCGCTCCGCGGTTTTGATTTAAAATTTCATATTTTTAACCAGAAGCTAAAAAGCACTATTTTAATGGTGCTTTTTTAATTTTGAAAATTTATGTTTGAATCATTTAAAAAATATGGATAGATTCCGTTATCAAACAAAAAAAATCAAAAGAAGAAATCTTGAAAAAAAGATTTTTGAAATTACAGGCCGGGTTTTTGAATTATTGATTTATGGTTTGGTTTGGTTGGTGAAAATTATTGGCACGATTATTGCCGGCATTCTTTATGGTTTGGCAATCGGATTGGTCTTTGTGTCAAAAGAATTATGGCATTTTGCCAAATGGGCAAAGCCCTATCTAAAAACTTTTCTGGTTAAATACTTTTTCCCAACCATTGGAAAACTTTTAGTGCTTTTAGCTTTGGGAATAAAATATCTGGCCATTTATTTATTTCTTGGACTTAAATATTTCTTCATTTATTTCGGCAAAGCGATTTATTTTTTGCTTTCTAAATTCTGGCATTGGCTGGAATACGATTTTGCGCCCTGGATGGACAATGTGTTTATTCCGTGGATGAAAAATAAATTCATACCGTATGTTAAAGCCAAAGCACCGGTGGTGGCAAATGCTGTGGCAGTCAGCGCCAAATATTTTGTTTTGGCAATTTTTTATGTCATCAAAGGAGTTTATCTATTCCTTGAAACATCTTTAAAAATTCTTTGGTATAGTGCCTCGGTTTTAACTGACCGCTTAACAGAATTTTTTGGGCCAAAGGTTCAATATGTTTATGACCACCGAGAAGAAATCAGAGCAAATATCAGATTGCGCTTGACCGAATATAAACTTTTTGTTTTCTGGCTACTTAAACCAATTACTAAACTTATTCCTGATAAATTTGAAAAAGGAATTTTGCCCTCAGCCAGTCAATTGCAGTTAGCTCTTCAGCCTGCTATTGGTTATGCGGATTTTAAGCAGCTTATTCGTGAGCCAAGACACTCGTTATTGAGGAAGGCAATGGCTAGTTGGTTAGTATTCTTTCTTATCGTTTCCACTGCCGGTATTGCTTCTTTTACTCCGCTTTTTGATTGGCTCTTTGGGCCGGCAAAATATACTTATGCCATGCCTTTTACCGGTAGCGTCAGAGTTTCAAAACAAACAACCACCCTTTCAACTAGCGGCGATTGGTTGAAAGCAATGGCATTTTCCGGGGATGGCAATAATGGCGACGGC
>DAIPKT010000012.1:0-9322 GCA_036769645.1 bacterium
TCTTAGCCAGGAAATATACAAAAAAACCTTTAATCTACGACCATCAAAAAGTGGTGATAGAATTTATGAGATTAACATCAACAGGCAACCTCGGCAGTGGGACAAATGAAGCCGCAGTTAAATTAGTTAAAACAATAGATGGAAATATTTTCAGATTAGAGGATAGTGATGGAACTTGTAATGCTAATCCTGAGTTTGGCTCTGTTAGTTGGACCTGTACCTCTGATTTAAGATTGAAAACAAACATTAGAGATCCTAAACCAGTCTTAAATGATTTAATGAAATTAAGAATAGATGTTAATTCGTGGAAACTCATTAAAGCAATTCAAGAGTTGAAAATTGAAAATGAAGCCTTGAAGGTAAGGATTGAGGCTTTGGAGTTGAGATTAAAAAATGAGGAAATAAAAAATATAAAGATAAATGATTAAAAAAACAAAGCAAGGCATATAAAAAAGGATTGAAAATTTCTTAATCAAATTTTTATTTTTATAAGGTATGGATAAAAAAAATTTTTTAATTTTATTCATCACAATTTCAGTCTCAAGCCTGTTTTTTTTAACTAATTTTGAAGTAAGCCAGACAGGCACAGAGCATAACCTCTCTGGTTGGGCCTGGGCAGGGTTAGAAAACATTGGCTGGATTAGTTTTAATTGTAATTCTAAAGTTGATACAAATAGCGATGGGATAGTTGACCAACCACTAAAAGTTTGTAATGGAGGCGTTAATGCTAATAAATTATGTAATCCTGGCAATCCTAAGGCAGTAACTTGTCCGGAAGCAAGTTGTGTAGATGCTTGTAATGTAGTTAATTATGGAGTAAATATTAACGCAGATGGAATTTTTTCCGGTTATGCCTGGTCAGAAAACATTGGCTGGATTTCTTTTAATGAAGATGAACTTTCTGGCTGTCCAGCTACTCCTTGTCGGGCCTGGGTTGATCTTTCGACAAAAGAAGTTTCTGGTTGGGCAAGAGCCTGTGCTGTTTTTCAAACTGGGTGTAGTGGAAATTTAGACCCAAATCGTGGAGGTTGGGATGGCTGGATAAGGTTGAGAGGTCTAAATTATGGCGTTTCCTTAGATACCAGTGTTAGTCCGGCTGAATTTCAGGGTTGGGCCTGGTCAGATATGGTCATTGGTTGGATTTCTTTCAATTGTAAAGATCGGAATGTTTGTTCAACCTCCAATTACAAAGTTACCACTACCTTTGTTCTTAATCAGCCACCTAATAAGCCTGGTGTTCCTACTGAGTATCCTGAGGGAGAGGCCTGGAACCATTGCGCTTTTAAAGGCGTAAGTATCCCCACTTTCCATTGGACCTATTCTGATCCTGAAGGAGATCCCCAGACTGGCTATGAGATAAGAATAGATGACGATTCAGATTTCTCAGTGGTTGATGCTGATGAGTTTAAATGTAATGGCCAAATCTGTTCAGGAGGAGCTTCCACTTCCTTTACCCCTATTCCTTCTCCTTGGGAGAATTGGATGAATTGGAACACAGATTACTGGTGGATTGTGAGAGTCAAAGATGATGACCATAATCACTGGTCAGCCTGGTCAGAGCCAAATCATTTTAAAACTCCAAAGCATGCCTATCCGAGTATTGACTTTAGTTGGGTGCCTTTAAAACCCAGTGTTAATGAAATTGTTCAATTTACTGACAAATCAACAGTTTATGGTGGAGCAACCAAGAAGTTTTGGTACTGGACATTCGAACATGGTCAGCCAGAAGAGACTTCTGAGACTTCTAATCAACAAAACCCAACTGTTAAATTCCTTTCTCCTTCTCCTAAAGGTAACCGAGTAACTCTCAGTGTAACTGATTCTGATGGTTTTTCTTGCACCGGTGAAAAATATGTTAATCTTCAATTGCCTCTGCCTGAATGGAAAGAGATTCCACCTTTTATTTGGTTGAGGAATTTTTTAGCCAGTATTTCTGAATTTCTTCACAACATTATTTAGCCTCTAATTCGGACCGGGGCGATGTCCAAATATAAAGATAATGCCTAATAAGGAAGAGGAAAACGGGAATTCCCCTTTCCCCAGATTTTTAAACCCTTATTTGGAGTTGAAAGTTAATGATTCCAGCAATGATTTGAAATCTTGGCTGGTAATCTTTTAAGAGAGATTTGTTTTAAGAGCTTGAACTTTTTACATTTTAAGATGGAAATTTCAATTTTAACTCTCACTTTATTGAGTAGTCTGTTTTGAAGTTTGTCTTTTTTGGTAAGCTTATACTAAAAATAAAAAACCTGAGATTTGGATAATCTTCTTTAGCTCCTTGATAACCTTTATCAAGATAGCAATGATTATCTCTAACTAATTTTTCTCCTACTTTGGTTACTGATAAAGCAATAGAATAAGAAAGATAATTGAAATTTAAGAATTTCATATCATTATTCCCATTAAAAATCAGAAGCTATTATCCTAAAATTATTAAAGAACCATCTTTTACCTTATTACCCATTAACTTTACATATTACCAAGTCAATTAAACCAGAAATTCATCCAGCTATTGCTTTATTCCCATCCTTATTTTAGATTCCCTAGAGAGACTTTCTTTGTTTCAAACCCAGGATATTCCTAATCTACCAGATCGATCAGAAGGTGGTGGACTATGAACAATATGAGGACATCGATAACAGTTGGAGGTGTTTTTTTGGATAAATTCAATCGGGATGATATTTTCCTAAAAAAAGTTGCTAATTATTTTGAAGCTAGCAAGTAGAAATCAAATTAGATTCTTTTGTTGGCTAAGTAATTTTCGTAATTCACTCAGAGAGTTCTTTATCTCTCTTTGATTTATTCCTAAAAAAGGTATTTCTATTTTCTCTTTGGCTAACTGAATTTTTAAAGCTTCAATGTAAAGACCGGGGCGATGGAGAGCTCCTCTTGATGAATGCTGGATTTTGGTAGCGCATGAGGGTGAATACTCCACCCCTAAGATTGCTATAATTTCATAGCCATTTGCCAGAATTCCCTTTATCATCTGGACTGTCTTGGAAGCTAAACGGTGACAAATTTCTCTGAATTCTGGCCGGTCGTATTGCTCTATTCCCTTTGGTTCTCTTTTTAAACTCTCCTCATATCTGCCAAGTTGACTTTCGGGACAGGGCATTTGGATTATATTTATATCGTGCCGTAAGATTTCCTCAATTATTGGTTTTATTACCGCTGAATAGCCATATCTAACAATGCCTTGGGCTCGAAAGGCTTGACAGATTAGACAGAAGGGAATAAAAATAAACTTTTTACTCCGCTCATCTCGAGTTTTAATCTCTTGAATATTCATAGAATTCCTCCTTTCTTATTTAAGAAGAGCTTCGATTGGATAGCAATTATTTTTTTCCTGGTTCTTGGTAATACCACCTTATCAAAATAGCTTTCTTCTGCCTTTTGAAATTTCTATATCTGGAGTTCTTCTGCCCGGTAAGAAAGCCGAGAATTAAACACTGAGAACTCAAGGCTCTTGGGAACAAATCCTCTTAACAGTAAAAGATTTTTTCCTTTTCCATTAGGTAATTCTATCACAAATCTCTGATCTTTCTGAAGGCCATCTCCAATATACTTAATTTGTTTTAATAATCGACCAAATCTATATTGCTGATCTCCAAGTCAGGCAATGAAACTGAGAAATAGTTAGTTCGACTCCTCCTCAGATTTTTGATTTTTTTCAGAAACTTCTTTTCAAAACATTTTTCACCTCCTTATTCTTTTCCAGCCCCTATTCAATTTTTAAGCTGCTTATTTTGTTTATCCATTAATCTCTCAAAAAATCATTGTCTAAGGGATTTGAATTCATTTGGGAGTTTTTGAAGATCATCCAGAGTTTTTCATCGCTAATTAGATTGAATTTTTCTAAAATTTAGAGTATAATTTTTAACTAAAATGGCGGAAAATTTTATCAGAATTCGCGGGGCAAGAGTGCATAATCTGAAAAACATTAATGTAGAGATTCCCAAAAATAAACTGGTTGTGATTACCGGGATTTCTGGATCAGGGAAATCATCTCTGGCTTTTGACACTCTTTATGCTGAAGGTCAAAGAAGATATGTTGAGTCACTTTCTGCTTATGCCAGGCAGTTTTTGGGAGTGATGGATAAACCTGATGTTGATAAAATTGAGGGGATTTCGCCAGCCATCGCCATTGACCAGAGAAAGGGAGCTCATAATCCTCGCTCAACAGTGGGAACAATTACTGAGGTCTATGATTATCTCCGTCTTTTATTTGCCAGAATTGGAAAGCCTCACTGTCCAAAATGCAAAAAAGAAGTCTCAAGGCAGACCATTGATCAAATTACCGATCAAATATTGAGATTAAAAGCAGGAACTGAAATCACAATTTTGGGACCAGTCATTCGGGGCAAAAAAGGAGAGCACCAGGCTGTTTTAGAAGAAATTCAAAGAGCCGGCTTTATTCGGGTAAGGATTGATGGAATAATTTATAGAGTCGAAGAGGCTTTGGAAAAAACTTTAGCCAGATATAAAAAACACAATATTGAGGTGGTGGTGGATAGATTGATTTTGGATGAAGAATTGGATAAATCAAGACTGGTGGATTCGCTTGAAACTGCTTTAAAATTAGGTAAAGGTATCGTCATTGTAGCTTGTAGCTCTCAGCGATTAGCTATTAGTGAATTAAAAAAAACTGAAAACTGGAAGCTAAAAGCTAAAAGCTCTAAAGACCTAATCTTTAGTGAGCATTTTGCCTGCGAAGAATGCGGAATTTCTTTACCAGAATTGGAACCTCGGCTTTTTTCTTTTAACTCGCCTTATGGTGCCTGTTCTTCTTGTCAGGGTCTGGGTGAAAAATTAATCATTGATCCAAAATTAGTCATTCCTAATCAAAATTTATCAATTTCTGAAGGTGCCATTTTTCCCTGGGCACATGCCTCCCATAAAGTGGGAAGACAAAGATTCTTTTGGTACCTTTTAGAGGATTTGGCTGAAAGAGAAAAGATTGATTTGTCTACCCCGATCAAGAATTTATCAAGAGAAAAAATTGATTTAATTTTATATGGCAATGGGATTTTTGAGGGAGTAATTCCCTGGTTAGAAAGGAAATATCATGAAACCGAGTCAGAATCTACCAGAGAGGAAATTAAAAAATTTATGGTTGAGAAAAAATGCGAGGTTTGTCAAGGAAAAAGATTGAAACCAGAGGCTTTAGCTGTAACAGTGGCTGGAAAATCTATTGATCAAATTGTGGAGATGGAGATTGATAAGGTTAAAGAATTTTTCGAAAATCTTTTAAAGACTAAATTTTTTTGCGATCGCAAAAAAATTCAGCTTTCGGAGAATGAGTTGAAAATTGGTCAGCCGATTATTAAAGAAATTATCAATCGGCTCCAATTTTTAATTGATGTGGGTTTGGATTATTTAACTATTGATCGAAAGGCAGCTACTTTGGCCGGTGGCGAAGAGCAAAGGATAAGATTAGCCACCCAGATTGGTTCAAAATTAACTGGAGTTTTATACATTTTAGATGAACCATCGGTTGGCCTCCATGTTAGAGATCAGGGAAGATTGATTGAGACTTTAAAAAAACTGAGGGATTTAGGAAATACGGTGGTGGTTTGTGAGCACGACCCCCAAACCATTATGGCCGCTGATTGGATAATTGATATTGGACCTGGAGCCGGGAGAAATGGTGGCAAAATTATCTTTGAGGGAAGACCAAAAGAATTGCTGAAAAGTCATACTCTTACTGGCGAATATTTATCAGGAAGAAAAAAAATTACAACGAGCTTTAACCTAACCGCTAAACGAGAGAGACTTCGTGACCGTAACCTTTCGACAAAATACCTAATCATCAAAGGAGCTCAAGAGCACAATTTAAAAAATATTGATGTCAAGATTCCCCTTGGAAAATTTGTCTGTATTACTGGGGTTTCAGGGTCGGGAAAAAGTTCTTTGATGAATGATATTTTAGCTAAGGCTTTAATGAGGAAATTTTACAAATCAAAAGAAGAGCCGGGAAAACATGAAGCCATTTTAGGAACTGAAAATTTAAACAAAGTGGTTTTGATTGACCAATCTCCGATTGGCCGAACTCCGAGGTCAAATCCGGCCACTTATACTGGAAGTTTTTCTTACATTAGAGATCTTTTTTCAAAAACTAAAGAAGCCAGAATTCGGGGTTACCGGGCTGGTCGTTTTTCTTTCAATGTTAAAGGAGGTCGTTGCGAGGCCTGCCAGGGCCAGGGCCAAATCAAAATTGAGATGTACTTTCTGCCTGATGTCTATGTTCAATGTTCTGAATGCAAAGGGAAAAGGTTTAACAAGGAGACTTTGAGTGTTGAATATAAAGGAAAAAATATTTCCGAGGTTCTGGAAATGATAGTTGAGGAAGCTTTAAATTTTTTCAAAAATATTCCTGGTCTTTTTCAAAAATTAAAAACCTTAAATGATGTTGGCTTAGGTTACATTCAATTGGGCCAACCAGCTCCTTCTCTCTCTGGCGGAGAAGCCCAGAGAGTAAAATTGGCTAGCGAGCTTTCAAAAAAGGGAACTGGTAAGACTTTATACATTTTAGATGAACCCACCACTGGCTTACATTTAGACGATATTAAAAAACTAATTTTTGTCTTGAGAAGCTTAGTAGATAAAGGAAATACTGTTATTACTACTGAACATAATATTTCAATTATTCGCAATGCCGACTGGGTAATAGATTTGGGACCAGAAGGCGGAGATAAAGGAGGTCAAATTATAGCTGAAGGTACTCCTGATGATATCGCTAAAAACCGAAAATCTTATACCGGCAAATACTTAAGAGAAGCTCTTTCTGGCAAGGTTCTCTGATTTGGCTAATGACCTTGGGCAAAAAATGGGATGAGAAAAAAAGAAATTTCACCCAGAAGCTGTAAACAAAATTGCGGAAAAACCTGAGCTTTCTGGGATTGGAGGTTTAATTTCAGAAAGACTACTCCCTAAACTACTTAAATTTCCGGAACTTAGAAAGGACAAGAAATAGGTGAGCTCATCTTTATTTGGTCATTCTTTTGGACAATGGGAAATTTCAATAATCGAAGTTGAACCGGTGCTTTTCTCATCCTCAAAGAGATTTAGTTAAATTGAACTGGACCTTTAATTATCTCCAGAAACATTGGAGAAAATGGTTTAAAAGCATCGGGTTGGATTTACCAAAAGACTATATCCTTTGGATTAGACTCTTCATTTTAAGTTATACTGGAAAAGCTCCTTGGGACCAGCCTTTCAAGAGTAAAAGAATAATAAGGTGTTTAAAAAATGGTCTCAGAAAAATAATCCTGAGACCATTTTTAGACCTCTGAAGAAGAAGAGATTAGGTAAATACCCTTAAATGGTCAAAACTGAGTGAGTTTGAAAAGATAATGCTAATTAAGTTCCTTTTAGTTTGTGATAGAAATCTCTGGCCAATAATCAAAAGGAGATTAAAATGAAGGAAGATACTTCTAAGGGTCAACCTCTATCTTTAGAGAAGTTAAAGCTTTCTTATTCAAAATCTTGCCAAAGGAAACAGGATTTGAAATAATAAAAGTCTTACCCATATCCTTATCCCATCCACCTTTTACAGACCATGATCTATAAAAAAATGGATAAGGAGATGAAAAAGAAAAAAATCTGGCGCTTGAGAGAAAACTTAAAATAAAAATCACTCTTTACCCCAAAATTTCAGTGTGAAGTTTAAGTTGGTTAAATCAAGGGTTTTTTGAAAATTCCAAAAATTGACAAGGCGATTTGAAAAAATAAAATAAAATTAGAAGAAAATTTATGGAAATTAATGAAGAAAAATTAAAAAGAATTTTAGAGAAACAGAGGAAAGAATATCAGGAATATATTGGAATTCTCTCTGAAGATTTCCGAGCCCAAACAAAGCTCATTGCCGAAGCTCAAGCCGATCTCCAAAAACAGCTGGTGGTTATCCGCGAGACAATAGCAAAAATTACCGAGACCATTACCGATCTCCAAGTTCAAGTTGTTGCCATCAAAGAGATGGTGGCAAAAAATACTGAAGATATCGAAGCAATGAAAATTGAAATGATAGCAATGAAAAAAGATATGATAGCAATGAAGAAAGATATTGAAATCATGAAAGCAGATATTTCTACCATTAAGTATGAGCTTAAAAGAAAAGTGAGCTGGGATGAATTTGAAGCTTTGGAAAAAAGAGTTTTAATTTTAGAAAAAGAAAAGAAACCAAAGAGGACTCAGAGATTTTCTAATCAAGGGTAACTTTAATTTTAAAATTTGATCAGGCGATTTGCTGAAATAGAATAAAGTTAGGTTGAAAAATTGAAGAAAAAGTAGATTTGACACTTCTTTTTATCTAAATTAAGATAAACTATATGGAAATAAAATTGTCTCCAAAAATAAAAAAAGAGGTTTTTGATGTTTTGAAAGAATATGGATATAAAAGTGAGAAAGATTTTATTGAAGATGCTTTGAGACATCGGATTTTAGAATTGAAAAAAACTGATTTTTTAGCAAAAGTCAAAGAAATTCGAGAGAGGCTGAGAAAAAAAAGAGTAAGAGAAGAGGAAATTTTAAAAGATTTTGATAAATTTTATCATCAAAAGTGAAATTTATTATTGTTATTGACGCTAATATAATTTTATCTGCTCTACTCGGTGGAAAGCCGGGTAGTATTTTATTTGATGCCAGATTTTAATTTGTCACTACTAAATTTACTTTAAATGAAGCTAGAAAATATTTTCCAAGATTAGAAAAGAAATTAGAGATCTCTCGACACAAACTAACCTCTCTTTTAGGAGAGCTGCCAATTCAGGTTTATCCTCGGGACTTTTACAAAGATAAATTAAAAGAAGCTCAAAGAATGATATCTCATATTGATAAAAAAGATGTAGAGATATTGGCGCTGGCAATGAAATTAGAAACTTTTATCTGGTCTCAAGATAAACATTTTGAAAAATCCGGCTATCTTAAACTTTTAAAAACTCATGACTTTATTGGTTAAAGAAGCTTTCAAAAGATTTGAGAAGGCGATTTGATGAAGCAGAGTGCAATTAGGAAGAGATTAGCCCCTTCTTTTTATTAACCCGTTAGAAATTTCATCCTTTTTGTTTGTCTTTTGATTTTGCTCAAAATTTCTAACGGGGTTGAGCCACACCTCTGGGGATAACTGAGTTTTCGATTTTTAGTTTTTTATTGTAAGATAAAAAAATTAGAATGAGCTTTACCCTCACCAATCTCAGCAATGACATACTTTAATAGAAATCCCTCAGGCGAAGCCGACATTCGGCTTAGTACTTCGTATAAAAATTAGTCATTAGAAAGATTGGTGGGGGTAAGGTCAACAACCTCTAAAAGATAATTAAAAAGA
>DAIPKT010000012.1:9422-12141 GCA_036769645.1 bacterium
AAAAGATAATTAAAAAGAAAGAAAAATAAAATATGAAAAAAAGGAAATCAATTTCTTATTTCCCTGCTTATTCCCTTAATTCTAATTGGATTGGCTAATTCAGTAGTTGCCGCTCCTCCACCTTCGGTTCCACCTGGTCCTCCCACAGAAACTCCTGTTGGCCGACCTGGTGAGAGAGGTAATCCCTGGGATGCTATCTATGAGCTTCAAAAGAGAGTGGCAGTTTTAGAAGAGAAAGTAGCTGATTTAATAAACCGAGTAACGGATTTAGAGAATTGGAAGGCAACAATTGAAGACTGGAAAGCTGGAATAGAATCTTGGAAAGCATCGGTTATTGAATGGCAGACGGGCATAGAAAATCAGATAATAGCTTTAGGCAAAAGAATTACGACTGAAATAGCTAGATTGGATACAAGAATAGACGGAGTAATTGCCAGAATTACAGATTTAGAAACTTGGAAGGCGAAAATTGAAGAGTGGAAAGCCTGGGTAAATGAAAAATTGGCAGAAGTTCAAGAAGAAATACTTAGCCTAGAAAATCGACTCTCGAATTTAGAAAATCCTACTACTTTATTAGAGAAAATAAAACAAGTTGATGGTTCTGGTTCTGGTTTAGATGCTGATACAGTTGATGGAAAGGATGTCAGTGAATTATTATCTCTCGCCGTTGGAGTTCCTACTGACTTAATTGCTCCTTCTCCAGCTTGTTGTCATGCTGATCCTTGCATCACTCCCAGGGCGACTTGTCCCTCAGATCGATATCTTATAAGTTGCTATTGTAGTAGTTATAAAACTCAAAACTCAATAGTAGCGATTAAAGGAGGGTTAGGTGGTTACTGTCAATGTTATGGCAAGGATTGTTGTGCCCAAGTAATTTGTGGAAAGTAAAATCTAAGCTGTCTCCTTGGGCAGTTTCTGAAACCCGCCCGAAGGGCGGGTTTCAGATTTAAAATTTGACAAGGTGCTGAGGAAATTAAATTACTCATTTATTTGATTTTTCGGTTGGAGATTGGTAAAATTAACCTGTTATGATAAGCGAACGACAAAAAGAAGAACTAAAGAAAATTTTTAAAGAAAATCGGGTTGTTCTGGCTTATTTATTTGGTTCGGCAACCAGAGAGAAAAAGAGGCCCTTAAGCGATATTGATATCGCTGTCTTGTTTTCCAAAAAAGTAAAAAAAGATAACTATTTTGATAAAAGATTAAAACTCGCTTTAGAAATTGATAAGATTTTAGGGATTTATAAAACAGAGATAATTTGTTTAAACGAGGCCTCCCCTTTATTAAAACACCGGGCGGTTTTTTATGGAATTCCGATTTATATTTCTAATTCTAAACTGAAAAGAGAATTTGAACTTCGGATTCTTCAGGAATACGAAGATTTTAATTATTATTTAGAGAGATCTTACCAAACCCTAAGAAAACACATAAAAGAAGGAGTATTTGGCAAAGCTCCCTTATCTCCAAAGGCAGAAAAAAGTTTTAGTAAATATGTCAGTAGATAAAAAATCAGTCCAAGAAAAATTAGATAAACTGGAACAGGCTATAAAACTCTTAGAAAATTATAAAAAAGTTTCGAGAGAAGATTTTTTGGTTGATTTCACTATAAATAGCGCTGCTCAATATAATTTAGTTTTAGGTATTGAAATTATTATAGATATTGGCCATCATCTTTTAACTGAGGTTTATCATCTTCATCCCAAAGAGTATAAAGAGATAATTGAAGCCTTAGGAGAGTATGAAATTGTTCCCGAAAAATTTGCTAAAGAAAATGTAGAGATGGCAAAGTTTAGAAATCTGATTATCCATCAATATGGGAAAGTGGATATGAAAAAAGTCTATCAAAACCTTCAAAAAGCTCCTGACATCTTTCGTCAATTTGTAAAATATTTCATCGAGTTTTTAGAGAAAGTCTAATGTTGAACTGTTTGAGCCCCGTCTTAAACATTTAGGCAATTTGATGGAATAGAATTAATTAAGGTGGGAAATTAATCACCTTTTTTCTTAGCCACATCTGTAGGGATAATTAAGTTTTCAATTTTTAGTTTTTTATTGTAAATTGGAAGATGGAAAATCAAAATAAGCCTGAATAGTCAAAGTCAAAACTTTACAAGACAAAGGTCGACAGGCTTAAAATAAATAATTAAAAAAGAAAAAGAGAATATGAAGAATAGTAATTCATCGTTAATATTGGTTTGTCTGCTATTTCTAATTTTTATAATTGGTGTGAATTTCTTAAATATTGAAAGAGCAGTTAGTCAGTCAGTTGTTGGCAAGGAACTTTTGATCAATGGAGATTTCTCAGACGATCTCCTGGGTTGGAGCTGGGGGCACACTCCCGGAAGGGCAAAGACAGGGGAGGGAAGAGTTGAAATTGTCTCTGACCCTGTAATGGGAGAAAAGGTTTTGGAGTACGAACGGTGGGACAGCTACAGCGATGGTGGTAGCGTATTCGCTTATCAGTCTCTTGACATCAATGTAGACGATTACTCTGAGCTTATCTTGAAAGCCGATGTGAAGGTTATCTCTAATACCTTACCCGATAGTGGGTGGTGGAGCTATGTCTATGGTGGAGTAGGAGAACTACCCTGCCATCTTCTTATTACCTATGTCGACACCGCTGGCAAATCTTGGGTATGGAGTCATGGATTTCTGCCAGCTCCTGACTATTGGGGCAGGAAAAACGTCACTGTTGTGACCAGAGGTGAATGGTACCATT
>DAIPKT010000013.1:0-11999 GCA_036769645.1 bacterium
CAAAAGGAATTACATTAAAACTCCAACCCTTGAAAATTTATAACTAGTCTTTCTTAATTCTATTACAAAGAAATTTTTTGTCAAGGTATTCGAACCCGTCGCGTAGATGGGCCCAGTTGAGATCTATTCATTGGCTAAACAAAGAGGGGATATTAGAAATTAGTAGAAATTAGGGACGTTTCTGAATTTTATTCTCTAATTTCCCAGAACAACCTTAAAATAAAAACTCTTTAATTGTCCGCATTATTTCGCTATAGCGAGATAATGCGGAGATTTATTTTTGGTTTTTAGGGGAAGGAAAAGAGAATTCAAAATTTTGATAAATCTCAAGTTTTAAGTTAAAATAGAAAATATGGAAAATAAATTTCTAATTAGAGGAGGAATTTCTCTTTCTGGGGAGGTTGAAATTTCTGGATATAAAAATTCAGCCGGTGCCTGTTTGGCTGCAGTTTTGCTTTCAGATAAAGAATCAATTATTGATAATTTGCCTCTTTGCTCTGATATCTTAGATCAAATTGAAATTTTAAAAAAAATGGGGGTGGGAATTGAATGGTTAGGCAAGAAAAAGATAAAAATAAATCCGAAAAATATTAATCCAGAGAAAATTCCAGTTAAGCTTTTTGAAAAAATGAGGGTTTCAGTTTTACTAATTGGGCCACTTTTAGCCAGATTTAAAAAATTTAAGGTTCCTCATCCTGGGGGAGATAGAATTGGCTTAAGACCAATCGGAACCCATCTTGAAGCCTTAAAGGATTTTGGGATAAAGATTAAGGAAAAAGATAGATTTTATCATTTTGAGAGGCCAAAAAACTTAATTGGAAAAAGGATTGTCTTAAAAGAATTCTCAGTTACCGCCACTGAGAATTTAATGATGTTAGCTGCCTTAACTAAAGGGAAAACGAAAATTGAAATTGCGGCTGCTGAACCTCAAGTCCAGGATACAGGAAAAATTTTAAAAGCAATGGGATTAAAAATTGAAGGAGTAGGAACTCATACTATTGAAATTGAGGGAAGAGAAAAATTATCCGGAGTCGAATTTTCAATTTGTCCTGATCCCTTAGAGGCTGGTACCTTTTTAATAGCCTTTGCTTTGACTGGTGGCGAGGGGAAAATCAAAAATGTTAATCCTGATCATTTAACTTTCTTTTTAGAGAAAATGAAAGAAATTGGATTAAATTTTGAAGTTGGAGTAAACGAAATTATAGTTAAGAAATCAACCAAATTTAAGCCAACCAAAATCCAGGTCCTTCCCTATCCTGGTTTCCCAACTGATTTGCAACCCCAAACTTCGGTTTTATTAACTCAGGCCAAAGGAAAAAGTTTAATTCACGATCCCCTTTATGAAAATCGATTCCAGCATTTACAGGAATTAAGAAAAATGGGGGCTGAGATTGAGATTATCGATCCCCATCGAGCCTTGATTTTTGGAAAAAGAAAATTGTTTGGGAATAAATTAGATGCTACTGACATTAGATCGGGGGCGGCCTTAATTTTGGCAGCTTTGATAGCAAAAGGAAAATCCTTAATTGAAGGAATTGAGCAAATTGAGAGAGGATATGAAAATTTTGATGAAAAATTGAGAAAATTGGGAGCTAAAATTAAAAGGATTTAGCTAAATTGAAGGCTTTTAAGTTCAATTCCAAATATTCTTGGGGAATGACTTTTTTAATTGCCTTTAAAATTGAAGCTTCTTTTAAAGGAATTAAATTTTTTGATATTCCATAGCCTAAAAGAAAAATTCCGGCCGTAACCTCGGTTTTAAAATTTTTTTTGCAAATCTCCGAGGCCTTAATCAAAATTATTTTCTCTGAAAATTTCCTTAAAATCTCAGAAATCTTTTCAATCTTTGGGGTTTCTCTTCCCAAAATTGGAATGAAAAAATCATTGATTAAAAAAGTGGTTTTTTTTGAGGCTAATTTCAATGATTGAAGGACTTGTTGAGCCTCAAGGGAAATTATTAAATCTGCTCCTCCCTGGCAGATTAAAGGAGAATAAATCTCCTCACCCATCCGGAAATAGACTTCAACTGAACCTCCCCTCTGAGACAAACCATGGACTTCAGCCGATTTAAAATCTTTACCTTCAATTAGGGCTGCTTCATCTAAAATTTTAAGGAGGGTAAGCAATCCCTGCCCCCCTACTCCCACAATGGCTAAATTAAAATTTTTTGCTTTTTTCATCATTCTTCTTTTCCCAAAAGGGCGCAAACTCCCCGGGCAATAATCACTGAAACCTCATCTTTTCTTAAAAACTCTTTAATTGTCTTTACCATTTCTTTTTGATTTTTTGGATCAATAACTTTAAAGTTTCTCACTCCACAGCTAGCCACAATCTCTTCAATTTTTACTGCTCCAGGTAACTCCCCGGTCATTTGATAGAAACTATCCAATCTCAGGGCGGCCCCAGGATGGGGTTGATGGCCGGTCATTGCCGTTGTTCGATTATCCAAAATAATAATTAAGGGGTTTGACTTGTTGAAAACAGTATTAATTAGAGCAGGAATTCCCGCATGGAGAAAGGTGGAGTCTCCAATGAAGGTAATTAGTTTTTGTTTTGTTACTTTCTTTATTCCATGGGCAAGACCAATTGAAGAACCCATACAAGATAAATAATCTTGAAGCTGAATTGGCCAGTGACGAAAAATCATATAACAACCAATATCTCCACCAAAGATCACCTCTTTCTCATTGACGGCTTTTTTTACGGCGGAAATGACAAACCAATAAGGGCAATTGGGACACAATCTGGGAAGTCTCCTGGGAAAACTCAAATCAATTTTTGGAAATTTAAATTTTTTTCCAGAAAATTTTCCTAGGGCAAAAATAACATCCTCAGGATGTAATTCTCCCACCTGGGTAATTAAATTTTTGCCAAAAATTTTGAGCCTTGGATTAGAAACTCTTGCCAATCTCTCAATTTCTTTTTCTAAATAGCCTTCTAACTCCTCAACAATTAAAACCTTTTTCAATTTTCTTATAAAATTTTTGATTTTTCTTTCAGGGAGAGGATAGAAAAATCCCAGCTTTAAAATGGGTAAATTTAAATTGAGTTCTCTTTGAGCTTCCATCGAATATAAATAAGAAATTCCGGAAGTAATAATCCCTAATTCTTTATTTCTCATTTCTTGATTCTTGATTAAATTTATTTCAGATTTTTCCGAAAATTCTTTTAATTTCTCAATTTTTTCTAACATTTCCCTTTTTAGCCTGAAGATTCCGGGGGGCATGGTTGAAAATCTTTCTGGATTTTTTAGGAAACTCCCTAATTTTTTCTTAATCTTTGGTAATCTCCCTAAAATAACTCCCGCCTTTTGATGGGAAACTCTGGTGGTTGTCCTAATAATTACTGGAATTTTGAATTTTTCTGAAATTTGAAAGGCTAATTTTGTAAAATCTTTGCATTCCTGGGGATCTGAAGGCTCAAGAGTTGGCAAATGAGTCAAATAAGAATAGGCTCTTGAGTTTTGTTCAGATTGGGCAGAACTCCAGCAATTGGGATCATCAGCCACTAAGATCACCATTCCTCCTTCAACCCCGGTATAAGCCAAAGGAATTAAACTATCTGAAGCAACATTCATTCCAAAATGTTTGAAAGCAACAAGGGACCTAAGACCAGAAAAAGAAGCTCCAGCTGCTGCTTCCAAAGCCACTTTTTCATTTATAGAAAATTCAAAACAAATATTTGTCGCTCTGGCAATTCTTAAAAAGACATTTCCAATTTCCGAAGCTGGTGTTCCAGGATAAGTAGAAACAAAATTAACCCCTGCTTCCAAGGCTCCCCTTATGATCGCTTCATTACCAAGTAAGACCAATTTTTTTCCTGGTTTATTTAATAAAATTTCTTCCATAAGACTTAAAAATGTTCAATCTTGCCTGTTTAATCTGGTAGATTAAACATATTGTCTTTGAGATTATTCGACTGTAATAACTTTACTGAGGTTGCGTGGTTTGTCGACATCTCTTCCAAGCAAAACTGCCAGATAATAAGCGAAAAGATGTAAAGGAATCACTGATAACATTGGTGTGAGCATTTCAAGAGTTTTAGGAATATAAATTACCTCATCAACTAATTTTTTAATTTCTTCGTTACCTTGGGTGGCAATGGCAATTACCGGTCCTCCCCTGGCTTTTATCTCTTCAATATTGGAAACCATTTTTTCATAAACTGAATCTGAAGGGCAAATGGCTATAGTTGGGAAATTTTCATCAATTAAAGCCAGAGAACCATGTTTTAATTCTCCACCAGCTACACCCTCGGCATGTAAATAGGAAATTTCTTTGAGTTTTAAGGCCCCTTCTAAAGAAATTGGGAAATTATATTTTCGACCGATGAACCAAAAATTTTTATAATCTTTATAATCTTTAGCCAATTTTTCAATTTCCGGAGCTTGCTTTAAAACATTTCTGGCCAAATCGGGAATTTTTGAAAGTTCAGAAACAATTCTCTTTCCCATCACCAAAGCCATATCCCTCTGTCTTCCAAAATAGACAGTAATCATGGCTAAAGTTGCCAATTGGCCTAAAAATGCCTTGGTTGAAGCCACCGCTATTTCCGGGCCAGATCTTGTATAAACACCGGCATCAGTTTCTCTGGCTTGAGTTGAACCAACCACATTGGTAATTCCTAAAGTTAAAATTCCCTTCTTTTTCATTTCCCGCAAAGCCGCCAAGGTATCGGCGGTTTCTCCAGATTGAGAGATAAAAATGGCGGCCGTGTTTTTATTTAAAACTGGTTTTCGATAGCGAAATTCAGAACCAATATCAACTTCAGCCGAAATTCCAGCATATTCTTCT
This sequence comes from bacterium, assembly GCA_036769645.1. Lineage (GTDB taxonomy): Bacteria > Patescibacteriota > Minisyncoccia > Minisyncoccales > DG-74-1 > DAIPKT01. The sequence continues at coordinate 4,794 of DAIPKT010000013.1, forward strand.
AACATATACTCTCCAACTCTGGCCGCATAAGCAGCCGTCCCACAGGCAACTAAAATTAAACGATTTATTTCTCTCAATTTTTCTGAAATAGAATCTAATCCGCCTAACTTTACTGACCCTTCTTCAATCATTAGTCTACCTCTAATAGCGTTCTCAATCGCCTCAGGTTCTTCCATTATTTCCTTTAGCATAAAATGAGGATAGCCTCCTTTTTCTGCTTCTTCTGGAATTAACTCTAAAATTCCCGGAGTTTTTTCTTTGATAATAAAAAGATCTTTAGGAGTAATGGTCGCTATCTCATAATCATCTAAATTAATGATTTTTCTGGCATAAGGAGCAATAGCTATAGGGTCAGAAGCTGCTATATATTCATCTTGGTTTATTCCTATTAAAAGAGGACTGGAAAGACGGGCAGCAACTATCTTTTTTGGGTCGTCTCGAGCCATTATGAGAAAACCATAGGCTCCTCTGATTTCTTTTAAGGCTTTTCTTACCGCCTCTTCCAAATTTCCTTGAAAATACTTCTCAATTAAATGAACAACCACCTCACTATCAGTTTCAGAGGTAAATTGATGACCTTCTTTGACTAACCTATCTTTTAGTTCCCGATAATTTTCAATGATGCCATTGTGGACTAAATAAATATTTTTCTTACAATCCCAAAATGGATGGGCATTTTTTTCTGAGACCTTCCCATGGGTGGCCCATCGGCAATTATGAGATAAAATGCAATCTACAATAAAATTTGGATAAGGTTTGACTTGCAGATCATAAAGATAAGAGTAAAAGGACTTTATTTTCTTTTTTTCTATAACTAATTGGAAAACAACATCTCCGAGTAGGAATTTCTCTAAATTATTAATTATTTTTTGAATTTTGGGTTCTTTTGAAATTTCTCCTTTTAGAAATTCTATAAACCTAACTAAATTCCAGTCAGTAATAAAATAATTAAGACTCTCGCTTTTTCCTAAAAACTTCTTTAGGGCTGCACTTTTCACAAATCCTAAACAAACTTTATAAATTTCCTTTTTAAAAAAAGGAAGGGTTTTAAAACTTCGAGCTCCTCTTTTTTTTGTCACTTTTATCTCTTGGAAGAGAAATTCTACCTTTCTCTTCTTTGAAATAGATGAAAAACCTATTTGATCCAAAAATCCCTTAATGGAATTATAGTTACTTAAAGAAATACGATAGGCTCTGTTCCATTTTTTTTCTTTTCTTTCAGAAATTGAAAGCGAGGAAAGAATATCAAATCGGAGAAGTAAAAATTGAATCACCTTAGCCAACTTTTTATTAGTTGTAGCCAGAAAGACTTGCCCAGCCTCAATTCCAATTCCACCCTCGGCATCAAAAATACCTTGTAAAAAAGCAGCTATCTCCTGTAAGGGTAGCTTTCCTATCTCGCTTAAAAGTTCATTTTTTCGAAAAACAATATTTTCTTTAAACCAATTAGATAAAAAGGTGCTGTTTACTTCTAAAAGATAAGCGGTGGTTCCTTTCATCAAAGCAATCCTCCCTTTAATATTAAAAACTTTTTCGATTAATTCCTGATAAATCCTGAGGAGCTCTTTGTCTTTATCTTTAAATCTTAAACATTTTTCCCCGGCGTAACCATCCCCTAAGAAGTAACCTATAACTTGCATTAATTCCGGCGAACTCTCTTTTGGCAAGTTGATAAACTTTCCATGAATTGAATTTTGAGGAATAAAATTTTCTAAAGAGAAGTCAATCGAAAAGAAAGGCAATATTTTTTGAAGCTGATCTTCCCTGAAATTGCGGTCATTTCTAATAAGATGAGCTAAATAACTTCCGGTTACACCAATTAAAGTTGCTGCTTTTTCTCTCGATAATTCTCTCTCAATTAATTTAGCTTTAATTAATTCAGTAATTTCTGGGGATATTTTATAGTATTTTTTTGCAAAAACACTTTTAAATTTTATTTTTTCTCCTTTTACCACCGCGATTTTTTTAGGGAAAATCAAAACATCCCCCTTTGAGAGTTTCTCAATAGGTCTCTCTTCAATCTTGCCATTTTCAAAGACTAACATTCTATGCTCAGCTGTTGCTCTAAATGATGTTGAGGGAGTTCGAATTTCATAAAGATATTTTGGAGATTTATGTTTAAGAACTTTTACTTTTCCAATTGAAAACTTTAAAGTGGTGGGATCAAGCGAAAAAACTTTCTCTCCGTTTTTAATTTTTGAAATTTCTAATGTTCTTCCATCAGCAAGCTGAATTAAAGCATCAGGTGGCAAACAATGACCTATGCCCCAATTTCCTTTGAGATCTTTACCCTCTAATTTTTTCTCCAAATTCTCCAATTTGCCTACGGTTTTAATACAAATGAAATTTTCACCATTGGCAATCAATACCCCGGCGGAATCGTAGCCACCGTAGCTTTGACGTCGAAGTCCATCCATTATAATTGGCAAGGCCTCTTTTTTTCCAATGTAACCTGAAACTCGACACATAAAATTAAACTACGATATTAATTAATTTTCCTGGGACAAAGACAACTTTTTTGATTTCTTTTCCCTCTATCCATTTTTTAACTTTTTCTCTATTCAATGTCAATTTCTTGGCTTCTTCTTCAGAAATATCAGTCTTAACCTCAATTTTATCTCTAACCTTGCCATTAATTTGAATTACCAGAGTTATCGTTTCTTCTCTAACTAATTCTGGGTCATACTTCGGCCAGGGTTGTAAAAAAATACTTCTCTTATATTGTTTATCTTCCAAAGCCTTGGCAAAAGAGGACCAAATTTCTTCAGCTAGATGGGGAGCCATTGGTGCCAATAAAGTAATCAGTGATAAATAATGACTCATCGGAATTTTATTTTCTTTTTCCATTTCATTAGTTAAAATCATTAAAGCAGAAATAGCGGTATTAAATTTAAAGTTTTCTATATCTTCAGTAACTTTTTTTATTGTCTTATGTAAAAGTTTATCAAGTTTTGAATTTTGAATTTTGAATTTTGAATTTTGAGTTTTGAGTTTTTTTTGTAAATTCCAGACTCTATTTAAAAATCTAAAACAGCCAACTACTCCCTTATCTGACCATTCGGTGGCTTGTTCAGCCGGACCCATAAATAATTCATAAAGTCGCATGGTATCTGCTCCAAATTTTTGAAAGATATAATTTGGAGTAACAATATTACCTTTTGATTTGGACATTTTGGCTCCCTGGCGATAGACTGTTCCCTGATTGAATAATTTTGAAAAGGGCTCATCAAAATTAATTAATTTCTGGTCAAAAAGGGCTTTAATAAAAAATCTGGCATATAATAGATGCATCACCGCATGCTCGGCTCCACCAATACATAAATCAACTGGTAGCCAGTTTTTAATTTTTTCTTTGCTGGCGAATTCTTTTTTATTTTTTGGGTCAATATATCTTAAAAAATACCAAGAAGAACAAACAAAAGCATCTAAGGTATCAGTTTCTCTTTTAGCCAGAGAGCCGCATTTTGGACATTTAACATTAATAAATTTTTTTACTTTAGCTAAAGGGCTCTCTCCTTTACCAGTTGGTTTAAAATCCTTAATTTTTGGTAAAAGAACAGGTAAATCCTTTTCCGGGACTGGGACAATTTTATGTTCTTTGTCATCAATAATTGTGTAATCATATCCTAATTTTGAGTTTTGAATTTTGAGTTTTGAGTTTTGAGTTTCCCAGCATTGACGACAGTAAATGATGGGTATGGGAGCTCCCCAATATCTTTGTCGGGAAATTAGCCAATCTCTTAATTTGTAATAAATTGCTTTTTTAGCTAAATTCCTTTTTTCTAAATACTTTGTCATTTCTTCTCTGGCCTGAGCTGATTTTAATCCATTGAAAATTCCTGAATTTATCAAAATTCCATCTTCTTCAAAAGCTCTTTCTGGAAATGGTGATTTTCCAATCTCTGGTTTTATCACTTCTAAAATTGCTAAATTATGTTTTTTGGCAAAAAGAAAATCCCTCTGGTCATGACCAGGAACAGCCATAATGGCGCCGGTTCCATATTCTAACAAGACATAATCAGCTATAAAAATCGGTATTTCTTGATTATTAATTGGATTAATTGCTTTTATTCCTTTTAATTCTCGCCCGGTTTTCTCCTTATTCTCAGCCAATCTCTCAATTTCCGTTTTCTTTTTTGCCTCCTCAATATATTCTTTGACCTCTCTCCAATTTTCAATTTTCGATTTTAAATTTTCAATTAAAGGATGTTCTGGGGCTATTACTACATAAGTACAACCAAAAAGAGTGTCAGTCCTGGTGGTAAAGACATTAATAAATCTTGAATTTTGATTTGTAATTTTGCCTTTTGCATTTTGAATTTTGAATTTAAGCTCGGTGCCAACCGAACGTCCAATCCAATTTCTCTGCATTATTTTAATTTTTTCTGGCCAATCAATTTTATCTAAATCATTTAACAATTTTTCCGCATAATCGGTAATCTTAAAAAACCATTGTTCTAAATATTTTTTTTCAACTAAACTATTACACCTTTCGCATTTTCCATCAATAACTTGCTCTCTGGCCAAAACTGTTTTGCAGGAAGGACAAAAATTTACTGGCGCTTCTTTTTTGTAAGCTAAACCAGCTTTGTAAAGCTTCAAAAACATCCATTGAGTCCATTTGTAATAATCTGGCTGACAAGTAGTAATTTCTCTTTGCCAGTCATAACCAAAGCCAGCTAAAATGAGTTGTTTTTTAATATTGGAAATTGCTTTTTTTGTTGAAATGGCTGGATGAATACCGGTTTTGATGGCAAAATTTTCAGCTGGCAAACCAAAAGCATCCCAACCCATTGGATGCAAAACATTATATCCCTCCATCATCTTCTTTTTAGCAATGACATCGGAAAAAGTATAACCTCTTAAATGACCAACATGAAGCCCTTCGGCCGAAGGATAGGGAAACATATCCAGACAATAAAATTTCGGTTTCTTAAACTTATCTAGGGTTTTAAAAATTCCCCTTTTCTCCCAATATCTCTGCCATTTCCTTTCTATTTTTTGAGGTTGATAATTATCCATTCCTTTAGAAATTTTCATTGAATTTTCTAAGAAATTTATCCTAATTAGAAGCTCTATTAATAGACATTTTCTATTTTATCATAAAAACTAATTTTTTTAAATCAAATAAAAAAGAGAGGGAAACCTCTCTTTGTTAATCTTTTTTGATTCTTTTTAAGATTACCTCTCTAGCCTTCTCTAGATATTCTTGAAGTTGGCTGCCGGTTAATTTAATATGAATCTCATCAGTCCTCCCCTTCCCTGCTGTCATATTTTTTAACTCTGTTAGTAATTCTTCTTTTAGATTCTTTATTTCCTGAGAGGAAAACTCTCTTTTCTTTAGCTCAGCCATTTTGTTTATGAATTGAGGAAGAACTTCCCTGACCATTTTTAATATTATTCGTGGTTTATCATTGTCAAATATTTCCTTTAAGATATTACCGATTTTCCTCTTCTCTTTTTCTTTTTCAATCTCATGAATAATAAGTTGGATATCCTCAGCAGTAAACTCTTCTAAACTCTTTGGCTTCTCTTCCCTCAATTTTTCTTTAGGAATCCATTTCTTCTTTTTTTCGTAAGGAACTTCTAGTCTCTTTTTTTCAACCATTGCCGGAACTTCAGGGGGAATCTCTCTCACTAAGGAAGGCAACTTCTTCTCTATTTCTTTTTGAGTTTGGCTTACCTCAGTCATTAAAAAGTTAATTTTTTCCCTTTCTAAACCAAGTTCCTCTGCCTTCTTGAGATATTCCATCGCCTTCTTATATCTTTTCTGTTTTTCCTCCAAATCTTCAGACAGTTTAGCAATCCTTATTTGACAATCTCCTAAGGCCCTAAAGATAATCGCTCTCTCTGATGAAGCTTCCTCAAGCTTCAAACTTATCTGCAATAGTTTTTCTACTTCTGGGTATTCTCCTTCTAACTTTGTATCGAGAAGAAGGATGGCTAATCTCAAAATTACTTCCTTAATCTCTTTAATTTGGTTAGTCTCCAGTTTCTCTAGTTCTTCCACTGTTTCTTTTAAGGAGACTTCTTCTAGACCAAGCCAAGATTTCAGACCTTCTTTAAACCAAAAGGTTGCTTGAGGGTAGTTTTTTGTGGAAAGGCAAATCCTTGCCCAATTAAAAATGGCTTTCGCTAAAGAATAATCTCTCTTGGCTAACTCTTTGGCTTTTTGATAGGCAGTATTAGCTGAAAGATGATCAGATCTCTGGCAGTAGACTTCAGTTAAAAGAATAATCCCTTTTAGTCTGAGTGTTTTTTCAATCCCTTCGTCAAAAAGCCAAGGTTTTAATATTTCGATCACCTCCTCTACTTTCTCCTCCTCGGCCTTAATCAAAGCTAGATTGAATTTTATTGTTGGATTGTCTCCAACCAATCTCAGAGCCTCTTGACAGTACTGAGTAGCTAAGGGATATTCTTTTGAATAAAAATAAAAATTACCTAATTCCAGATAAATCATTTCAGCCAATTTCTTCCACTCCTTTTCCCTTCGAAGTTGATTAAGCTCCTTCTTTGCTTCATTAAGATACCTCACTCCTTCTTTAATGAGATTTTCTTGAATTGGGTCGTGCTTAATAGCTTCAGATTTATCTCTGTAAGTAAGAGCTAAATTAAAAAGCGCCTTCACTCTTCTAGAGCCTATGGTTAATTCTTTTGCCTCCGCGAATTTCTCTTGGGCCTCTTTGACTTTTCCTATTTCATAGAGACAAACTCCCAAATTATTGAGGAGTCCCCCTAACTCATTTCTTCTAATCTTCAGTTCTCTCCCTAATTCAATCGCCTTTTGGAAAAAAGAAAGAGCATTCTGGTATTCTCCCTGACTTATCCAGAGGTTTCCTTCTTTCTCGTTTTTTAGAAATTCTTCTATTCTATCAATTCTTTTCTTCTTTTCCATCTCTATTACCTTCTTTGCCATCTCTATTACCTCTTACTTTTTTAAGGTACTACTTTAATTTTAATAAATTCAAACAAAAAATCAACTAATAAGCGGAATGAACTGGAGAAAGGAAATGATAATGTCAGGGTAAAGTAGTAGAATAAACTTAATGCCTAATAAAACTTCAGTCATTTTTTCGGCATTTTTGGCTCAATTTTTTCTGGGTTGTATTCCATTTTCTTTAAGATAAAAAAATTATATCATAAAAGAGATTTTATGAAAACTGCTTTAGTTTATAATCCGGAAATTAAAAAATATAGTTTTGGCAA
>DAIPKT010000014.1:0-11877 GCA_036769645.1 bacterium
GATTTGATTGATATCAAAAGAGCAGCCAAGATTTCTGGAACAAGATTCAGCTTTATAAAAAAAGAGGCTGCTTTACTTGAATTTGCCTTAATAAATTTAGCTTTTGATATTTTGACAAAAAAAGGATTTAGCCCAATTGTTCCGCCGGTCATGATAAAGCCAGAATTGGCTCGGAGCCTGGGCTATCCTGAACAATTTAATGGCGAAGAAGCCTATTATTTAGAAAAAGACAATCTATTTTTGATTGGAACTTCTGAACAATCAATAGGAGCAATGCATGCTAACGAAATTTTTGAAGAAAAGGATTTACCAAAAAGATATCTTGGATTTTCCACCTGTTTGAGAAGAGAAGCCGGGGCTTACGGAAAAGATACCTGGGGAATTTTCAGGGTTCACCAGTTTGATAAAGTAGAGATGTTTAGTTTTTGCCGGCCAGAAGATTCCAAAAAAGAGCACCAATTTTTTCTAAAAATGGAAGAGAAATTGATGAAAATTCTTAAAATCCCTTATCGAATAGTCCAAATCTGTACTGGAGATTTGGCTTTTCCTTCAGCTGCCACTTTTGATCTGGAAGCTTGGATGCCTTCGCGGAAAGAATATCGAGAAACCCATTCCACTTCCAATTGCACTGATTTTCAAGCCAGGAGATTAAATATTAGATATCGTAATAAAACGGGCAAATTAAATTTTGTTCATACCGTTAATGGCACTGCCTTTGCCATTGGCAGAACTTTGATTGCTATAATTGAAAATTATCAGCAAGAAGATGGAAGTATAAAGGTACCGGCCGCCTTACAAAAATATTTGAAGTTTAAAGCAATTAAATGAATAAGGAAAAAAATCTTTTAATTCTCCATGGCTGGGGTTCAAATTCTTTACGTTGGCAGAGAGTAAAGGAACTACTTGAAGAAAAAGGTATCAAAGTTTTAGTCCTTGACCTTCCTGGTTTTGGAATAACCCCCTCTCCTCCAAGACCTTGGGGAAAGGATGATTATATAAACTGGATTCTTCAAAAAACTAAAGAAAAGAATTGGGCAAAATTTAATCTTTTAGGTCATTCTTTTGGCGGAGGACTGGCAGTGAAAATGGCAACTGAAAATCCCGAAGTAATAGAAAAACTAATTTTGTGTGCTCCAGCCATCATCAAAAGAAAAAGTATCAAAACTTATCTTTTTTATGGGATAGCTTCCTTGGGCAAAAAAATTTTTTCTTTGTTAGATTTAAAAGGATTTTATCCCTTGGGTCAAAAATTAATTTATAAACTGGCTGGTACGAGGGATTATTATCTGGCTGATGGAATAATGAAAGAAACAATGAAGAAAATAGGAAAAGAAGATTTAGAAGGGCTTTTAGAAAAAATCAAAATTCCAACCTTGATTTTATGGGGCAAAAAAGACGATGTTTTGCCAATAAAAGATGCCTATAGAATAAAAGAGAAAATTAGAGATTCCGAGCTTAAAATTATTTCCGGAGTTAAACATAGCCCTCATCGGGAAGCTCCCGAAGAACTAGTCGAAAATATTTTAAATTTTCTCCAAAAAGACTAAATTTTTTTTGCGATCGCAATAAAATTTAGTCTTTATAAGGTATGTTTTTTGTCTTAAGTTTTCTTTGGTTCATTCGGACTACTAAAGCCATTCTATTTTGGCTTTACCTTTGGCAGCTAAAAGAATATCATCTTGGCCGATTTTTAGACCATTTTAGAGCAGAAAAGGGAAAGCAACTTTTAATCAACAAATTAATAATTTTAAAATTAACTTTATTTCTCCTTCTTATTGGCGCTAATTTCATGCCATGGCTTAAATTTAGCGTCAGTTTTTTTCTTTTTTCTTTACTAATTATATATTTTCTTGAGTCGGCAAAAGGATTTTTTGATTTTTTTCAGAAGAAATTGAAAATGCCAATTTTCACGAAAAAAATTATTTTTTTATTTTTAATTACTCTCTTTTTTACAATTTTTTATCTTTCTGGATTATGGAGAACTCCGAATTTCATCTTTTTAATTTTAGCCTTTGATATTTTAACCCCAGCAGTTGTTTCCGGAATTGTTCTCATTTTCCAACCTCTGGCAGTTTTAGGGAAAAATCAAATTATTAGAAAAGCAATAAAAAAACGAGAAAAATTCAAAGACTTGTTAGTCATTGGAATTACTGGTTCTTATGGCAAAACCTCAACTAAAGAATTTTTAGCAACGATTTTGTCTGAAAAATTTAAGGTTTTAAAAACAAAAGAACATCAAAATTCAGAAGTTGGAATTTCTCAATGTATTTTGAATGATTTAAACAAAGAGTATGAAATTTTTGTTGTCGAGATGGGAGCCTATAATCGGGGAGGAATAAAATTGCTTTGCAATATTGCCAAGCCCAAAATTGGAATTTTAACCGGAATAAATGAGCAACATCTGGCCCTTCAAGGTTCTTTAGAAAATATAATTAAAACAAAATATGAATTAATTCAAAGTTTACCCAGGGATGGCTTAGCAATTTTTAATGGTGACAATCCTTATTGTTTTGATCTCTATCAAAGAACAATCTATCCTAAAAAAACCTACAGCCTTCAGCCATCAATTTCTGGATTTCCAGTTGATATTTGGACAGATGAAATAAAAATTGAAAAAGATAATATTTCTTTTAAAGTGATAATGAAAAATGACCAGGCTGATTTTAAAATTAATTTATTAGGAGCCCAGAATATTCTAAATATTTTAGCAGCAACTTTGGTGGCAAAAGAACTTGGTATGAGTTTGGCTGAAATTTCAAAAGCTTGTCAAAAAATTAAACCAGAGCAGAGCGGAGTTTTTCTCAAAAAAGGAATAAATGATTTGAATATTATTGATGCCACTTATTCAGCCAATCCTGATGGAGTAATTTGGCATCTTGAATATTTGAAAATCTGGCCAAAAAAGAAAGTATTAGTTATGCCTTGCCTGATTGAATTAGGCCAGGCCTCAAAAAAAATTCACAAAAGAATTGGCCAAAAAATTGCTGAGGTTTGCGATTTAGCAATAATCACTACAAAAGAAAGATTTAAAGAGATAAAAGATGGGGTATTAGAAAGGGGAGCGAAAGAAGAAAATATTTTATTTATTGAAAATCCTAAGAAAATTTTTGAAAGAATAAAGAGTTTCTGTCGGTCGGGTGATGTAATATTATTGGAAAGCAGGGTCCCAGCAGAATTAATTAAAGAATTACTCCTGTAATAAAAAGTCATGGCATTATTTTACAAGAGTATTGAGTTTAAAATGAATCCATTCCAGCCAATTTCAATATCTCTCTCGCCAAATACGGAAAAAGATGATATTTGGTTAGCTTTGAAATTAATTTTTCATCCCTGGCGATGGAAAAAAGAAAATTCCGCGATCGCGGGAATTTCTGATACACGATTAGAAGAAGAATTTAAAAAGTATTTGGGAGTAAAATATGCTATTTCTTTTAATAGCGGGAGGTCAGCTTTTTTGACTATTTTAAAGTCTTTAGACTTAAAAGAAGGAGATGAAGTCTTGCTCCAGGCTTTTACTTGTAATGCAGCGGTCAATCCGATAATTTGGTCAGGATTAAAACCAGTTTATGTTGATTGCGACGAAAAAACTTTTAATATCGATATTGGAGATTTAAAAAGAAAAATTACTCCCCGGAGTAGGGTAGTAATGGTTCAGCATACTTTTGGCTTGCCAGCAGACTTAAATGAGATTTTAGAAATTTGCCGAAAAAACAATTTAATTTTAATTGAAGATTGCGCCCACTCTTTGGGGGCTGAGTATTATGGTAAAAAAATTGGAACATTTGGTAAGGCTGCTTTTTTTAGTTTTTCCCGGGATAAAGTAATCTCCTCAGTTTATGGCGGAATGGCGGTGACTGATGATGATAATTTGGCAAAAAAACTTAGAGAATATCAGAAGGAAATTGGTTATCCTTCAAATTTTTGGATTTTCCAGCAACTTTTACATCCGATTTTGATGAATTATTTAATTTTGCCTACCTATTCAATTTTTGGGAAATATTTACTAGTTTTGCTTCAATGGTTTCAAGTTTTATCAAAAGCTGTTCATTGGAAAGAAAAAAGAGGAGAGAAACCTTCTTATTTTCCAAAAAAACTACCCAATGCTTTGGCGATTTTAGCCTTAAATCAATTTAGAAAATTAGAAAGGTTTAACCAACACCGTAAGGAACTAAGCTCCTTTTATTATAATGAGCTAAAAGAACTAAGCTCCTTTGAATTGCCACCAGATCCAAAAAATAGAAAACAAATTTTTTTGAGATTCACTCTTAAACATCCAAAAGCTCATGAAATTATTAAGCGGGCTTGGGCAAAAAATCTTTTAATAGGTGATTGGTATGAATGTCCAATTTCCCCCCATGACACAAAATTAGATAAAATGGAGTATAAATTAGGTAGTTGCCCAAAAGCTGAAAAATTAGCCAAAGAGACCTTAAATCTACCCACCCATATCAATATCTCAAAAAAAGAAGCTCAGAAAATTATTACTTTTCTAAAAACCCTCTAATCTTAGCGATACCATCTTTTTTGCGATCGCAGAAAATGTGGTATAATTAGTTTATGAGAATAAAATTACCAATTACTGAAAAATTTCTCTGGGCTATTTATAATGCGATTGAAGAATTAGATAAACTTCATCAGTCTTTTGGGTTAAGGACAATGAAGGAAGCTTTTTACCCCGATCTTTATAGATTTCGAAGGGAATGGGAAAGGAAAATGGATAGAAAAAGATTTGCCAGATTAATTTATTATTTGAAAAAGAGAGGCTGGATAAGGATTCCAGAATTAGAGGGAAAGAAAGGTATAATTTTAACCCGAAAAGGAATGGAAAAGACTTTGAGGATTAAATATAAAGTGGCCGAAAAGAAGAAAAGAAAAGATGGAAAATGGCAGATGGTAATTTTTGATATTCCAGAAAAGTTAAAGAAAGTAAGGGAAAGTTTTAGAAACGATTTAAAAATGTTAGGTTATCAAAAATTACAAAAAAGCATTTGGGTTTGTCCTTACGATGTTCTTGAGGAAACCCAAGAATTGATTAAAAAATATTCAATTGAAAAATTTGTAAGATTGCTCTTAATTGAAGAGGTTGAAATTAGTTGAAATTAATTATACTAACTTTTTTGCGATCGCAAAAAAGTTAGTATAATATAACTTTCTTGCTTAGAGAGATAAATAATAAAGAAATTTGGGAAAATTTTCTTTTAGAATGTGATGAGAAAACTTTTTTGCAGTCTTGGAATTGGGGGGAATTTAATAAGATGATTGGAAATAAAATTTGGAGATTTGGTATTTTCAATGGCAGAGACTTAATTTCTGTTGTTTTGGTGATTAAAATTATAGCCAAAAGGGGGACTTTTTTATTTGTACCCCATGGGCCTAATGTAAATTCAAAATTCAAAATTCAAAATTCAAAATTATTAGAAGCATTATTAGAAGAATTAAAAAAAATTGCCAAGGAGGAAAATGTGAGTTTTATTAGGGTTGCGCCAATTTGGGAAAGAAATGAAGAAAATATCAGAATTTTTAAAAATTTGGGATTTAGAGATTCGCCAATTCACATCCATCCTGAAGTAACCTGGGAATTGGATATTAATTTGGCAGAAGAAGAACTTTTAATGGGATTTCGCAAAACTACTCGTTATTTAATAAGGCAAGCTCAAAAAAATAGGGGTATTGAAATCTATCAAAGTCAAAATTTAAAGGATATTGAAATTTTTAATAAATTATATCAAGAAGTTGCAGCTCGTCATCATTTTGCCCCCTTTTCATTAAATTATTTAAGAAATGAATTTTCAGCTTTTCAAACTGATAATCAAATTTCTCTATTTTTCGGGAAATATAATAATGAAATAATTTCTTCAGGAATTTTTATTTTTTGGCAAAACATTGGTTTCTATCATCATGGTGCCTCTTTACTAAAATATCCAAAGATTCCTGTTTCCTATCTTTTGCAATGGGAGGCAATCAAAGAGGCAAAAAGAAGGGGATGCCAAAAATTCAATTTCTGGGGGATTGCCCCTGAAGAAAAATTGAATCATCCCTGGAGAGGATTGACCTTATTTAAAAAAGGCTTTGGCGGCTATAAAAAAGAATATTTGAAAACTCAAGATTTCCCTCTTTCCAAAAAATATTGGCTAACTTTTATTTTTGAAAAATTAAGAAAAACAAAAAGAGGTTTTTAAATTGGCGTACAATTTGGGCCATGGGCTAAAATTTACCCGATTATGATTAAAAAATTCAGAAAACCTTATCGAGTTAAAAAGAGAAAATCAATTTTTAAAAATCGATTTTTTTGGTTTAGTATTCTAATTTTAATAGTTTTTGGAGGGATTTTTTATCTAATCTGCTTTTATTCTTTTTTTCAGATTAAAGAGATTAAAATCTCTGGCAATCAAAAAGTTTTAACTGGAGATTTAGAAAATGCGATTCAGAGCCAGATTGTTAGAGAACTCATTTTGGGTGGCCAGAAAGTGTCCACCAAAAGTATCTTTTTAACTAATTTGGGAAAACTAAATGAAGTTATTTTAGAAAAATTTCCTCAAATAAGTCAAATAAACTTAACCCGAAGATTTCCTGATATCTTGGAAGCAAAAATTGAAGAGAGAAAGCCAGTAGCTATTTTTAATCACAATGATAAATATTTTTTTCTTGATAAAGAAGGAATAATTTTTGAAAAAGTTTTGGATGTCAGGGATTATTTGAAAATTAAAAGTTTAAACCAAAATCAATATCTAAATTTAGGTGAGAGAGCAATTAAGAAAGAACTTTTATCTTTAATTTTAGAGATCGACTCAAAATTAAGTGAGGATTTCAAAATTCCTTTGGAAGAAGTTTTGGTGATTTCTGATGAAAGAATTAATGCTAAAACTTTAGAGGGTTGGGAGATTTATTTCAATCCTCAAAAAAACATTGATTGGCAACTAACAAAATTAAAAGCCCTTTTAGAAAATTATCTTTTACCTGAAAACAGAGCTAATTTAGAATATATTGAATTGAGATTTGGGAATTTAGCCCCCTTCAAGTATCGCGAATTAAGGGAAAGGGAAGAATCGAAAAGGAATAGATAAAATAATTAGTAAGATATCGTAAACTAAAATTGAAAGAAGAATTTCTTTTTTATTTTCAGGGAAATCCTTTTTAATAATTATTTTTAAGGGCAATTTTATAAATTTTGAAATTATTCTTGGAAGTGGCATTAAAAAGGGTGTTTTCTCTCGATATTTTAGGTATTCATTACCATAATGCTTAATCATTTCGATTTCTTCACTTAAAGCTACCCCCACTATTATCGAAGCTAAAATTAGCCAAGGAAGGCTTGACGGAGGTAAATCATTCCACGGATCGACAAAAGGCATGGCAAAGAATAGAGAATAAGTGAAAAGAAGAAATCCTAAATATTGAGGATGTCTTGAATATTTATAAATGTAAAAATCTATTATTTTCACTCCTTTCAATTTCCCATAGAGCCATGTCATGGTGCCCAAGAAAAATATAAACGGTCCGAAAAAAAATGAAATTAATAAAAACAAGAATGAACTAGCAAATCTTAGGCCTAAAATAATAGGATCCAGGATAACCGTGATAACTCTTTCAGAATAAATTTCCCACGCAGGCAGAAGATTCGTTAACCAATCCATTAATAGGTTGTTTACTGTAGAGATAATAAATGATAAATAAAATGGTAAAGAAAATGGTAAATAAATTATATTTGCAAAATCTAAAAATGGAAATAACGGGAGCCAAATGAACATTAAAATACCTATTCCACCAAAAAAGAAGCCGGTCATACTAATAGCATAATAGCTAAAAATTGGTAAGAAAAAAGCTATTGAACCGATGATAGAAAGATGAAATTTTTTAATTAAAATTCCGATTATTATTAAAAAGAGTAAAACTGCGAAAGAAAAAAATCCCCATGGTCTTAGTTTTGTTAACCATTCTTCGTATCGGGGAGAGGGAATATACCTCTCGAAATCAAGGATATCGGGAGTTAAAGCTAAGAGGCGTTTATGTAATACTGGCATAAATTCCCCAAGGAATTTAATTAATCCCCACAATAAAGCTACAGTAAATAATAAAGCCAAAATCGTTGCGATAAAAAAATTTTTCTCCATTTTTTTAAAATCACTTTATATAATAAACAAAAATTGAATAGCCAATTTTAGCTCTTGGTTTATAATTGTTCAGCCAGAGATAGTAACCAGTGATTTGGTCAAAGCCTGGAGCAGGTTCTCCTCGACCACCTTGTAAAAAAGTAGCGGAAACAGCTAAATAATTTCCTTTTTCAAATTCTTTCGGATCTCGAGTACCCCACCAAGGGAGGAATTTTTCTTTTAGATAATATCTGGCATCTCCACCACCAAAATAGTCAACATAAATTTTCTCAATTTTATTTTCATCTACCCATCTTTTCAATCTTTTTAAATCTTGACCCCAATCTAAATTGGAATTGACAGTATAAATATAGGCCTGATCAGGTCCACCAGCTATTTCATTAAAATAGGCAAGGAAATGGGGATAAATAGAAATTACTGAAATGGCTTGCCATAAAATAAGGATTCCCAAAAGAAGATATTTGATTTTTAAAAATGGTTCCTTTAACCAAGTAATGGTCATTCCACTAACCAAGAAGAAAGTAAAGGGAAAAGCAGGTAAAAGATGGCGGACTCCAATATTGAGATCGGAAGTTAGACTTGTTAGCCAATAAATTCCAATAAAAGTTAAGATGGCAAATTCCGGGAAATGATTTTTGATCCAGGCTTTTGTCCTTTGAAAAGGATTTTGCCAAAATGGTTTTTTAATGAGCCAACAAGCATATAAGAGAGCAATCAAACTTAAAATGTGAAAAGTTAGAGGTTCTTTTATTAAATAAACAATTGGGAAATAACTTTTCCAGCCAGCAGCTGAGACTTCACCAAGAAAATAAGTGGTGTGGCCGGCAGCCGCTCTTTGAAGAGCCATTAATAGCCCTAATCCATAATGAGAGAGGCTTCTTAAAATCGGTTTATCAGCCATCCAAATGACAATTTCAGCTGGACAGCGCAAAAGCCTTTTAAGATTGAGACAACTTTCTTTAATTGAACTGGGACCTCCAGCATAAGAAGTTAAAATAAATTGAGTATCTCTTAATTGACGTTCCGGAGGATAATTTAAGACATGATATTGATAAACCGGCCAGATTAAAAGATCGCCAATAATAAATACTAAAAATAAAATTTTTAAAGTTTGAATAAGCTTCCCTGATTTTGTTAACCACCAGAAAAATCCCAAAAGAATAAAAAATGGAACTAATAAAATTACTGAAAATTTGCAAAGCTGGGCTAAGCCAAAAGAAATTCCTGATAAAATAAGATTTTTCTTTGTCGGTTCTTTTAAAACTTTAAGAAAATAATAAGTAGCAATGAAAATCCAAGCTGCTGCTCCAACATCAGTAGTCACTAATCTGCCGTGGGCTAAAAAAGTTGGTGAAAAAGAGAATAAAAAGAGAGATAAAAGGCCGGCTTTATCTCCAAATAATTCTCTTGTCCATTTGAAAATATAAAATCCTAGTAAAATCAAAATTAAAATCATCGGGATTCTTCCCCAAAAAATCATTCTATCTGCGGGATTATCAGCCCAGTAGAGAAAATGATAACCAAATCCCCATTGGCCATTGATATCTTCTTTCCAATCTCTGATTTCCGAAGGAAAATTTATTCCTTTAATGAAAAGCAAGGGGACAGCTGATAAATCTTTTAATAAAGGAGGATGCTCAGGATTTAACCGCATATCTTTTTGGGTCAAATAAGAATATCCTGCTGGCAAATGAGCAACTTCATCCATAGTCGCTGAGTCATCTTTCATACTGAAAAGGCAAATTAAAAAAACAAGAGAGAGTAGGCAGGCGGCGATAACGTTTGTAATTTTGTTATCTAATTTCATATACTGAAATTCCATTTATTTTTTTAATCTTACCTTGGGGGAATCTTCGCTCCAATTCATTGAATAAATTTTCATCATATCCCATTGGTATAATTACTGTCTCTTTTTCTATTTTAATCTCATTTAAATCTTTTGGTAAGAGATATATTGAGCGAGGACCTCCAAATTTTGTGCTTTCCACAAACATTATTGTCTGGGCTGGCATGGGAATTCCATCTGGCCAGGGAACAGGAACTCCTGGCTGATTGACAATGACATATTTTTGAATTCCTTCAGGCAGAGAATTGAGATAATTTCCCATTTCAACATAATCAGAGGAGAAAGTATTTTCTACTTCGATGGATTTTCCCCATTTATTAAAATATTTATCAAATTCTGTTATTCCAGTCATCAAAAGAAAAAGAAAAGCACCAACCAAAAGCAATTTTTTATGTTTTATATTTTGATTTAGCCACTGATAAATATTCCAGGCACCCAGACCAACAAAAATATAAACCACTGGGATGAGTCCAATGGTCCGTAAGGCATGGGGAATACCTTCATAAGTTAAAATTCCAGGTAATAACATTATCAAACACCAAAAAATCAAAAAAACAAAATTTTCCAAAATTCCGCTGCTATGTAGCGCTGGAATTTTTGCTACTTTGGAGAGATTGTAAAAAGAATAAAATAAGCCAATTAAAAATAATATTCCTATTGGCCAAAATAGCATCGGAGAGCCGGCAAAATTGTGGCGCCAGTTGGGATCTCCATAAAAATTAAACATTCCCAAATGTAAAATTAAAGATTTACCAAATTCCTTGGTTGGGTTTTCAGCGACAAAAATAGAGATTGGAGCAGCTCGACCAATAAAATCCTGGGGATTTTGGAGAAAATAAATGCCAAGGGGAAGAGCGATAAGAACAATGACTAGTAGACAGTAACCAGTAAATAGTAAAAATTTTTTGATTTGGTTTTCTTTGAGGTAAATAAAAAACCAACAAAGCAAAATTAGAGGAAGCAAAACGACAATAAATCGATAGGAAATATAAGTGTAAAAACCAAGACCGAAAAATAAACCAGCTAAGATAAAATTAAAAAATTTTTTTCCCCTAAATCCGCTAAATAAAAAATAAAAAGCAAAGACTAAAATAAAAGGAAGCAAAATCGCCCGAAAGCCAATCCGGGAAAAATTGGTGTGCCAGAAAGAAGTGGCTAAGAAAAAAGAAGAAAGTAAAGCTATAACTATTTGACTATTTGACTGTTTGACTATTTGATTATTTAAAGAAAATAACTCTTTTGTTAAAAGATATAATCCGAAAACAGTTAAAATTCCAATGATGGCAGCAACAATTTTTATTGACCAGATAGAAACTCCAAAAATTGAAAAGGAAAGAGCAATTAACCAGATAAAAAGTCCTTCCCGGCCATTATTTTCTGGATAAAATACTCTAAAATTGCCAGTTTTCAGAGTTTCCAACGCCTCGTTACCATTAATAGCCACATCAGGATAAAGCCCTGGAGGAATTAAATCTAACTGCCACAATCTAAAAAAAGCGGAAATTCCTAAAATAGTAATAAGAAACACCAAAAACTTTTTATTATTTTTGGACATTAAACTATTGTATCAAAATAAGAGACAACCAACAACTTACAAAATAAGTAGTGTCGGATACTACCTAATGATTAGCAGTCAGAGATCTTGACTGCTAATCTTGATTGATTATAATAGAAGTAGGATGATAACTGAGCGCCAAGGAGAAATTTTAAATAAGATAGTTCAGGAATATATTGAATTGGCTCAACCTGTTTCTTCTCAATTGCTTGAGAAAAAGTATGATTTTGGAATTTGCCCAGCAACAATTAGAATTGAAATGCAAAAATTGACAGATAAGGGTTATCTCTCTCAGCCCCATACTTCAGCCGGGAGAGTTCCCACTGACAAAGGTTATCGATTTTTTGTTGATTGTTTATTAGAAA
>DAIPKT010000015.1:0-11335 GCA_036769645.1 bacterium
TCAATGGCATCAGCTTTTTTTAAAATTTCTTCACTAATCCCAAATCTCCCACTCGCATATTGAATAATTAAATATTTGGCAAATTCTCTCTCTTCTAAAAGCATACCACCTTCGCCAGTATTTTCAATAGTCCCAGCCATTGTTGAGGCTTTGGCCAAGGCAATTTTTGCCTCCCGGGAAATGGCGCCAAAACTCATGGCTCCAATTATAATTGGGGTCTCAATTTCAATTGGCTTTTTACTATTTTTTCCAATAATTGTTTTTGAAGAAATTTTTTCTCGATAATAATCAACCGGTTTTTTATTTAATTGGGCAGGGAGGAAAACCAAATCATCAAAACTAATTTTCCCAAATTTATTTGACCTACCACTGGAAATAGGGATTTTTTTAACCCGATTTTGAATTTCTCTTATCCAATTTTGATTCATATTGCCAATTTTAAAATTTTTCTCAACAAATTTATTTGCTCAAACCAATTCCCAAAACCTCCAAAACTCCCCTTCCCAGATTAAAAATTTTTGGTTGATAATCAAAGAGGATAAAATGGTTATCTTCAGAGGTAGGAATAGCTTTTTGATAAGATAAAGATGGCTTCATTAAACCATAAATTCAATTTTTTGGCTAAAAAAATCTAAATTGGGAGTCCTTGCTGCCTCCAGAGGAGTTTTTTTAAATTGAGGAATTGACTCATTCCCTAAGCCATCATTAAATTAAAAAAATTTTTCATTTTTCAATTCTTAAAATTTCGCCACTCTTTCTCCCCTAGCTGGAGGCCTCGGGCTTGTTGCTCTTTATCACCTCCTATTTAAGAGAGCTTCTTTGTCTAGCAACCTCTTTATTTTTGTTGGGAATGTAACCGCCCTTTCCTTTTTGGCGGGAGCGACGAGACTCGAACTCGCAACCCATGGCTCGACAAGCCATTGCTCTCTCCAATTGAGCTACGCTCCCAAATTTTTTGCCGGTGACAGGATTTGAACCTGTGACGACATAGCTTATGATGCTATCGCTCTAACCACTGAGCTACACCGGCTTGCGGGGGTGGGAGTCGAACCCAACTTCTCCAGCTTATGGGACTGGCGAGATAACCGGTTCTCTACCCCGCGTAAATATTTTATCACAAATTATAAGGCTTGTAAATGGGTAAGGGCTTTTTCGTAAATTGCGATTACTCTTTTTGCCTCCTCCAGGCTTAATCTATAGGTGGGGTCATGAATAATATTGTTGTGAATTTTGTGGGCTTCTCTTACTTCCTCAATATTTGGCAGAGAGGCAGTAGTTAATCTCCCTAATTTTTCACCCAAACTCACTCCACCAAAACCCATTCGGTTTAAAAGATCATTCATCATTTTCTCAGCTTCAATGATGGCCAACTTCCATTCTGACTCTATTTCGCTTTCTAATCTCCTTTTTATTTTCTGCCAATCTTTCTCCACCTTCCTTAATCCAAAAGGTCGATAGGTTAAAAATTCTTGCAAATCCCAGATTATCAGTCTTTTTAGCCAAGTAGTTTTAACTAAAGTAAAAATGATAAAGCCAAGAAAAATTAAAGAAAAAACTATAAAGAGAATTTTTAAAACCAGCAGCCAACCAGTAAATTGGGGAAAAAATATAAACTGAATTATTTTATTGAGAATCTCGCTAATTTCCACGAATTTTGACAGAATATATCATGAATATCTATTCGCCAAAGGTTCGAAGAGCCGACCAATTTCTAAGATTTTTTCTTCCTCAAATGGTTTGCCAATAATCTGGAGGCCGACTGGCAAATTGCCAGCTTTGCCAACTGGAATGGAAACAGCTGGCAACCCAGCCAAATTTACTGAAACAGTAAAGATATCAGAAAGATACATTTTCAGAGGATCATCAATTTTCTCTCCCAATTTAAATGCCGGTGTTGGTGAAACGGGAGTGAAAATTGCCTCAACCTTGGCAAAGGCTCTATCAAAATCTTCCCGAATTAAAGTTCTTACCTTCTGAGCCCTCAGATAATAAGCCTGATAATAGCCGGCTGATAAGGCGTAAGTTCCAAGCATTATCCTTCTCCTCACCTCATCGCCAAATCCCTCTTCTTTTGATTTTAAATAAATTTCCATTAAATCTCTAACTCTTTTAGCCGAGTAGCCATATTTAATCCCATCATATCGAGCTAAATTAGCACTGGCTTCAGATGGCGCAATTATATAATAACAAGGCAAAGCATATTCAGTATGAGGCAAACTAACTTCTTCAATTTTTGCCCCCATCGCTTCATATTTTTTTATTGCCTCTTTAATCACTTTTTCCACTTCCGGGTCCATTCCCTTGACAAAATACTCTTTTGGAATACCAATTCGCAAGTTTTGAATTTTGAATTTTGAATTTTGAATTTGTTTGGAATTTGGAATTTGGAATTTGGAATTTAATTTAACACTGGTTGAATCTAACTCATCTTTTCCTTTGATTGCCTCAAAAACGATTTTGGCATCCTCAACTGTTTTTGTTATTGGTCCAATTTGATCTAAAGATGAAGCAAAGGCAATCAAACCATATCTTGAAACGGCGCCATAAGTTGGTTTTAATCCCACCACTCCGCAAAAAGAAGCTGGTTGTCTAATGGAACCGCCGGTATCAGAACCCAAGGCAAAAACAGAAAAATCAGCTGCCACCGCTGCTGCCGAACCTCCAGAAGAACCTCCGGGAACTCTTTTTAAATCAATTGGATTTTTAGTTGGAAAAAAGGCCGAATTTTCAGTTGAGCTTCCCATGGCAAACTCATCGAGATTGGTTTTTCCCAAAATTATTACTCCTTCTTTTTTAAGTTTCTCTATTACTGTGGCATCATAAGGAGCAATATAATTTTCAAGAATTTTCGAACCGGCAGTACATTTAACATCTTCAACCAAAATATTATCTTTGATAGCACAAGGGATACCAGCTAAAATCGGAATTTCTCTGCCGGCCAAAATCATTTCATCAATCTTTTTTGCCTGAGATATTGCCAAATCTTCATTAACTATTAAAAAAGCCTGAATCTCTTTATCTTTTTCTTTAATTTTATCCAAATAAGCTTTACAAAGTTCTAAAGCCGAAAACTCTTTTTTTACTAATCCTTGATGAACTTCTTTAATTGTTAAATCTTTTAATTCCATAAATTAGAATAAAACTTCTGTGCTCTAGAGCACAGAAGTTTTGGTTTTTCTATTTTAAAATTGGCTTTGTTTTTAAATATCCATTTTTTGTTTCCGGGGCTAATTCTAATAGTTTTTGGCTCTTAAGAGGTTTTTCGCTTTGATCAATTCTCATCACATTTTCCAATCTCATTGAATGGCTGGTTGGCTCAATTTTTGAAGTATCAACTTCTTTCAATTTTTCAATATAATCCAAAATTGAAGACAACTCCTTTTGCATCTTCTTAATTTCTTTTTCAGTTAAACCAAGACGAGCCAATTTAGCGATATGTTTAACTTCTTCTTTCGAAATCATGTTAGAAATTTTAACGTGGTGGTTCAAGCTCCTCCGTCTCCACTAAAACTTCATGGAGCTCATCCAAATTTTCCAAAACCTGACCTGCTCCCCTGACAACCGCTGTCATTGGGTCTTCAATAATTTTGGTTGGAATTTTTGTTTCCTTTTCAATCAGAATATCCAATCCCCTCAAAAGGGAGCCTCCTCCGGATAAATAAATTCCATTAGCCATGACATCGGCTAATAATTCCGGTGGCGTCTCTTCAACCGCTGCCTTAATTTCAGTGACAATTTGTCTCACTGATTTTTCCATTGCTTTTCGAATATCTTCATCCGAAACCAAAATTTCCTCTGGAAGGCCGGTGACTAAATTCCTTCCTCGCATCGGCAACTCTCGTCTTTCTTTTAAAGGATAGGCACTACCTATTCCAATTTTAATTGCTTCGGCTGTTCTTTCTCCAATTAATAATTTATATTCCTCCTGGGCAAATTGAATTATATCTTCATTAAGTCTGTCTCCGGCTATTCTTAAACTTTTTGCCAAAACAATTCCTCCCAAAGAAATTATTGCCACCTCAGTTGTTCCACCGCCAATATCAACCACAAAGTTACCGCCAGCTTCCTGAACTGGAAGCCTGGCACCGAGAGCAGCGGCCATCGGTTCTTCAATTAAAAAAACTTCCCTGGCTCCAGCTGATTTTCCGGCATCAATAACTGCCTTTTTTTCCACTTCAGTCACTCCACAAGGAATGCCAACAATTATTCTTGGTCTGGGATTTAAAATAAATCTTTTTTTCTGAGCCTTTTCAATAAAATATCTAAGCATTTGTTCTGTCACTTCAAAATCAGAAATCACTCCCGACCTCAAGGGCCTGGTGGCAACAATGTGAGCTGGAGTTCGGCCAACCATTTTTTTGGCTTCCAAACCAATGGCTAAAATCTGGCCGGTCTTCTGATTAATTGCCACCACGCTGGGCTCTTGGATAACAATCCCCCGACCTCTCACATAAACCTCAGAATTAGCTGTTCCCAAATCAATGGCAATATCCTCGGAAAATAATCTTAAAATTTTAGAAAGCATAAATCTTTAATTTTAATTAACTTCCTCTTTTTTTCTGGCCTTTTTTTTATTTCCACTGAATTCTTCTCTAATAGAGTTCTTTGGCTCACTACCATTCTTATTGGAATTCCAATTAAGTCAGCTTCGGCAAATTTTTCTCCCGCAGTCTTATCCTCTCTATCATCATATAATACTTCCAGATTTTGTTTTTGTAAATGGTGATATAATTTCTCGGCCGTCTCTTTTACCTTTTTATTTTTTTCAATTGGAATCAAATGAATTTGAAATGGGGCTACTTCTGGTGGCCAAATAATTCCTTTTTCATCATGATGAATTTCAACTATTGTTGCCATTAAACGGGGAAGGCCTATTCCATAGCATCCCATAATAATTGGTTTTTCTTTTCCATCCCGGTCAAAAAAATTAGCCTTCATTGCCTGACTATATTTTGTTCCCAACCAAAAAAGGTGACCAACCTCAATTGAATTTTTTTTCTCTAAATTACTTTGGCATTGAGAACATTTTTTCATCTCTCCTACTTTTTCAACATTTGCTCCCCAGGAACATTTTTTGCAAATTAAAATTCTATCTTCGCCACTTTCCGAAATAACCATAAATTCATTAGAAAGTTTGCCACCAATTGTTCCTGGATCGGCCTCAATGCAAATTGCTTTTAAATTACATCTCTTAAATATCCTAAAATAGGCTTTTTTTACTTTTTGATAAAATCTTTCCAAATCTTTTTCATTGGCATGGAAACTATACAAATCTTTCATTATAAACTCCCGAGTTCTTAATAAACCTCCACTGGCTCTCATTTCATTCCGAAATTTCTCCTGAATTTGAAAAAGTGAAAGGGGCAAATTTCGATAAGATTTAATCCGATGGCGGAGAATATCAGTGATTTCTTCCTCATGAGTAGAACCCAAGGCAGTTTCTTTTTGATGACGATCTTTTAATTTAAAAAGAGGTGGGTCAATGGTCTGCCATCTGTTAGTTTCTAACCAGAGGTTTTTATTTTGAAGAACTGGCAAATACAATTCCTGAGCTCCCAAAGATATCATTTCTTCCCTAATTATCCCCTCAATTTTTTTTAATACCCGGTATCCTAAAGGCAAAAATCGATAAACTCCGCTGATTGTTTGTTCAATGAAATCAGCCCGAGTCAATAATTTATGAGAAATAATTTCCGCTTCCTTTGGAGCTTCTTTTTTAGTTTTAGTAAAAAGGGATGATTGTCTCATCTTAAAATAGTCTGGCAATATCTTTGATTGTTACCCAGATTATTAGGGCAATTAATAAGGCAAAGAAAATGGCAGTAATTTTTTGCTCCATTTTTTGGGAAACCGGTCTTTTTCTCACTGCTTCAATTCCTAAAAAAAGAAGTTTTCCCCCATCTAAGGCTGGAATAGGCAAAATATTAAATAAAGCAATATAAATTGAAATGATGGCAATAAGTTGCAAAAAGTAATTTACTCCCAGTTGACCAACCTGGGTAAATAAACCAAGAATTCCTACAGGTCCCATCAATTGAACTCCGGTTGGCAATCCTTTGATGGCTGAAAGTAATGCCTGAGCCCAGCCTTGGATTACAGCTATGGTTAAATTTCCAGTGGCAACTATTCCCTGAATTGGAGCCTGAGACCAGGGATAAGATTTTATAGCTGTCCTAACCAAGGCTACCCCCATTGCTCCCTCCCCTGCTGGTGGCGAAATCCGGGGAATTAAACTAACCTCAAAAACCTCTTTACCCCTCTCAATTGTTAAAGTAATTTCCTCGCCCTTATGTAAATTAGTAAAATCTTGGACCTCTCTTACCTTCCTAATTCCTAATTCATAATCCCTAATTCCTAATTTTAATATGGTATCTCCTGGTTTTATTCCAGCAATTTCGGCCGGTGAATTGGAAGCAACTGCCACAACCTGAACTTTAGACTCAATTAAATTTTCATTTTCTTCATCAGAAATGGCAGTTGGTGCTCCCAATCCCATGACAATAGTCAATAAAATTGCCGAAATTATCCAGAAGCTTACCACTCCGCCGATCACAATTAAAACCCTTTGCCAGATTGGTTTTTGAGTAAAACTCCAATATTCTTTTCTTTCCTCATTTAGTTCACCATAAAGTTTGACGAAGGCACCAAAGGGCAAAAGATTTAATGAATAAATGGTTTCACCAATTTTTTTTCCAATTAATCTTGGTGGCAAACCGATTCCAAATTCTTCTACTTTCACCCCAAACCTCTTAGCTAAAATAAAATGGCCAAATTCATGGATTATAATTAAACCAATTAAACTCAAAAAGGCAATAATAATTGTGAGAAACATATTTTAGTCAATGATTTCTTTTTTCTTTTTCTCTCCCATCTCCTCAATTTTCTGATTATATTCATCTATTAAATCCTGAAGTTCATCTTTGGCCCGATATTTATCATCTTCTCTGATTTTCCCTTCTTTAAACCCTTCCTGAATTTTATCCCAGGCCTCCTCTCGCCATCTCCTGACGGTCTTTCTGGCATCCTCTTTCCTTTGAGATATTAACCTGAGCAAATCTTTCCTAAATTCCTCACTCAAAGGAGGCAAATTGATCCTAATTAAATCTTTGTCAACCACTGGATTAGCTCCAATTTTTGTCTTTTCCAGGGCCTTAACAATTCCCTCAATATATGATTTATCCCAGGGCTGAATCAAAATCTGTTTTGGCTCGGGCACAGAGATGGCGGCTAACTGTTTTAAAGGAAAATTCTGGCCAAAGCATTCAACAACTATATCTTCAACCAAAGAAGGCGAAGCCCGACCAGTCCTAATTTTGGCTAGTTCTCGCTCTAAAAAGGCAATTGCTTTATCCAATTCTGGCTTAATTTTATTAATGATCTCTTTATAATTAACAATTTCTTTCCCTTCCATAACTTCTTTTAATATGGCAAAATCTTTCCTAAATGTCAAGAAAAAGAGGTTTCCAGAATAATTATTGGAAGCGCCCATAGTTAGTGATTTTTAATGGGAATGATGATAAAATAAGGTATCTTCTCCAATGAGTATAGCTTCCCCCGCTAACCAAAGAGAAAAAAGATTAATCAGAGATAAACCTTGTTATCTTGATATAGGCATTATCTTCATTAAGAGAAAAAGGTGTTTTTGAGTTAATGAGATGAAAGCAACCGCTATCGCCAATACAAATATTGCCTTGGTAAAATATTGGGGCAAAGAAGATAAAAAATTAATTTTGCCCCAAAATAGCTCCATTTCTCTCACTTTAGATGGCCTCAATACGGTGACCACCGTGGAATTTAGTAAAAAATATAAGAGGGATATTTTTATTCTCAATAATCGGAAAATCAAGGAAGGTGATGAATTTGAAAAAGTTGTCAGACATCTAGATTTAATCAGGAAAATGGCTCAAATTAAAGAAAAGGCAAAAATTGTCAGCAAAAATAATTTTCCTACGGCAGCTGGTTTAGCCAGTTCTGCCAGTGGTTTTGCTGCCTTGAGCTTGGCTGGAACTCGAGCAGCCGGAATTGACTTAGATTTAAAAGAGTTATCAATTCTTGCCCGTCAGGGTTCCGGATCTGCCACCAGAAGTTGCCAGGGAGGCTTTGTTAAATGGTTAAAGGGAGAGAAAGGAGATGGTAGTGATAGTTATGCAATCCAAATTGCTCCTCCAGAACATTGGCCTGAATTTAGAATCATTGCCACCATTGTCTCAACAAGAGCAAAAAAAATCTCAAGCAGAGTAGCAATGGCCCTTACTCTCAAAACTTGCCCAATGTATAAAAGTTGGCTTGAGACGATTGAGGAAGATTTAGAGAAGATAAAAAAAGGAATTTTAGAAAAGGATTTTAGCTTGGTTGGTAAAACAGCGGAATTCAATTGTTTGAAACTGCATGCTGTAATGATGACAACGAAACCTGCCTTAATTTATTGGAGACCAGAAACCTTAAGAATAATCCAGGCTGTCTTAGCTTGGAGAGAAGAAGGTTTAAAGTCTTATTTCACAATTGATGCCGGTCCCCAGGTTAAAGTGATTTGTTTGGAAAAAGATCTCCCTGAAATTAAAAGAAGATTAAAAAAGATTAAAGAAGTTAAGAAAATCATTATCTCTAAACCAGGAAATGAGCCAAAAGTAATTGAGAGTCATTTATTTTAATAAAAATGATTAAAGTTTCTGCCCCCGGAAAATTGATCCTTTTTGGTGACCATGCAGTTCTCTATGGAAGGCCTTGTATTGTCACCTCGATAGATCAGAGATTGAATGTTTCTTTAGAAAAGAGGGAGGATAATAAAATTGTTCTAAATGCACCAGATGTAAATATTAAAAATTATATTGTTTTGACAAATGATTTAGATAAGCCCAACCCGAAAGAAGTTAGCTTTGTCCTTAGGGCAATTTTGAATTTTTTTAATAAATATAAAATAAAAAGTGGTTTAGAAATTAGCACTAAGAGTGAATTTTCAGCCAAAATTGGTTTAGGAAGCTCCTCAGCTATCACGGTTTCAACAATAAGAGGGTTGGCGGAATTATTTAAAATTGAAATGACTGAGAAGGAATTGTTTGATTTGGCTTATAAAACTATTTTAGATATTCAAGGAGTAGGCTCAGGATTTGATATAGCCGCGGCGATATATGGGGGAACTCTCTATTTTGTGACTGGAGGAAAAATTATTGAGCCTTTGAAAATTGAAAATATCCCCCTTTTAGTTAGCTACACGGGAGTGAAGGCAGATACCCCAACCCTAATAAAACAGGTTGATAGAAAATTAAAAGAGAATCCTCAGAAAATTAATGAAATCTTTAATAAAAGCGAGGAAATAGTTAATTTAGCAAAAACTGAAATGGAAAAAGCCAATTGGAAAAAAATTGGAGAACTAATGAATCTAAATCAAGATTTACTCCGAGAACTTGGTGTAAGTTCCAAAAAGTTAGAAAATTTGATAAAAGCCTCTCTAAATTCCGGTGCCTATGGGGCGAAATTGTCTGGAGCAGGAGGAGGAGATTGCATGATTGCTCTCACTAATCTAAAAAACCAAAATAATATTAAAAGGATGATTAAAAAAGCCGGAGGGGAAGTGATAGAAACAAGATTCTCAGTTGAAGGAGTAAAAATTGAAAGAAACTAACCTTTTTATGGTAATTTAAAGAATTCTCTGGCATTTTTTGTAATGGTTTCTCTCACTTTCTCAAAACTCATATTTTTAATTTCAGCTACTTTTTTGATTGAGAGAGAAATCTTCCAGGGTCGATTTTTTAATCCTTTTGGATTTTCCGGATCTAACCAGGGAGAATCAGTTTCCAAAAGCATTCTTTCCAAAGGAGTTTTTTGAGCTAATCGAGGATGCTTTTTTGTCCAACAAATATTGGTGGCAAAAGAAATGAAATATCCCAAATTCAAAGCCTCCTTTAGATTTCCTTCGGATCCGGAAAAACAATGAAGGCAAACTTTCTTTGGCCCCTTTTCTTTTAAAATCTCAATTGTCTCTGGAAAGGCATCTCTGGCATGAATGACCAAAGGTAAATCCAAT
The DNA here is from genome assembly GCA_036769645.1 of bacterium. Taxonomy (GTDB): domain Bacteria; phylum Patescibacteriota; class Minisyncoccia; order Minisyncoccales; family DG-74-1; genus DAIPKT01. Next base: position 10,025 of record DAIPKT010000015.1, read on the forward strand.
TCTTCTGCCAAATCTATGAAAAGAGAAAATACTTTTTCCATCCTTTCTCTATCAATATTTTTTAACTCTTGGCTAAAATCCAATCCCACTTCCCCAATTGCTACAATCTCATCTCTAAAATCTTTTATCAAGTCAAGGTATTTTCTAATTTCCTCATCTTTATAATCTTTAAGACATTCGGGATGAAAACCAAGAGAAATAAAAAGAAAATTTTGATATTTTTTAGCCAAATCTAAAATATTTTTGGCATTTTTTGGATCGGCAACACTGGTGATTATCGCCTCCATTTTTTTTCTCGCCTCTTCTAATACTTCAACTTTATTTTTTATAAATTCGAGGTGGCAATGGATATCAATCATTTGAATGTCTTAATTTTATCTAATCCCCTAATTTCAGCTAAATATTTTGAGACTCCTCTTGGAACTAAGTTTTCCCATTTTTTATTTTTCCGAATCTTCTCCCTAACTTGGGTAGCTGAGAGTTCATTGAAAAATATCGGATGAGGTTTTACTTTCACTCCGATTTTCGCAAAACACTCTTTTGTCCAGGGGTTCTGAGTAAAAACAATTGCATCTTTTGGTTTTATTTTTGTTATTTTCAAAACATTTTTTGCCCAGGAAATATCATCTGGAAAATCTGGCAGACCACAAATTTTGAAATTTTTGATATTTTTAGCCAAAAGGGTTCTCTTTATCATTTCTTTTCTTTCTTCAAATGAAAAGGGATTATCTCTGGTTGAAAATTCTTGGCTGCTTCCGATGATAATAAAAATTTTTTTCTCTTTTTTGAGAATCCATTTTATTGCCTCAAGGTGTCCATTATGAAATGGTTGAAATCTTCCAACAAAAATTGCCGGCATAGAAGTATTTTATCAAAAAAAAGAGGAAGTCATTAAGACTTCCTATTTAGAGGGAGCAGGTACCCCTAAAATTAGACACAAAGTCCTTTCCGCGTATTTTAAAAGAATATGAAAGGATATCCATTGCTTACTCCCGAGCAAAAAAGGAGATCATTGCCCGGGAGAACTGATAGCTGATCAGAGGTTAGGAAAAAAATCCAGCCTTGCTATGGTCATTTATTTTCAGAAAATTGGTCAAAAAATGAGGCACCAGAATACCCAGGATAGCTCTTTCCGACCCGAGATAATGTTTGATACCTTTTTCTCAAAGGTCGAATCGTTCACCATTATTATTAACTAACCAACTATCTGCGGAAACCCAATCTGTCTAAAAAATGGGTCCTTGACAGATTGATTAATTTTCTAATTTTCTTATAAACCTTTAGAAAAACAATTCTACTTCAAGTCAGGTT
>DAIPKT010000016.1:0-11228 GCA_036769645.1 bacterium
TCAATGGGCACTGCCTCTTATGTATTAGTTGGGACAAAAGAAGGAGAGGAGGCATTCTATTCCACTTGTTTTACTGGTGATACAAAACTTCTCACTAATAAAGGAATTTTCACCTTTTCTGAAATTTATAAAAAATTTGGTGAGAATGAAAAAGAATTTTTAATTCCTTCTTTTAATAAGAAGACTTATCAATTTGAATGGAAGCCAATTGAGAAAATAATGATGAGGAAAGCCCCGGTAATTGAAGTCTCAATTTCTCAGAGAGGTAAAGAAACTTTAAATAGATTAAAAACCACCTCTAATCATAAGTTTTTTACTCTTGCTGGTCAAAAAATTATTAAAAAAGAAATATCAAAAATTATAAAAAAAGAGGAAATGATTTTTCTTTTAGATAATCTGCCAGCGCCTCAATATCAATTAATTGATCCTCAATTAGCCTATGTAGTGGGAGCTATATTAACAGATGGTAGCATATACGCTGGCTCTGGAAAAAAACCTTATCCTTACATTGGTAGAAAAATAACCTTTATCCAAAAAAAGACTCCAGAAAAATTAAATTTCATAAATTATGTTCAATTAAGTTTTCAAAATGTATTTAATACCCCATTAAGAGAATACAAAGAGAGAACTGGCGGAGGCTATATTAGGGGAAAATTAATGCAGGGAACAGCCACTGATTTTGTATGTACTCAAGCCCAACCCATCCAACAACTTTTAATTATTCAAGAGAATTTAATTCCCTGGGTATTAAGTTTATCTAAAGAAGCTACTTTTAGTTTTTTAGCTGGGGTGATTGATGGCGATGGCGCCTGGCATCCAGATCATAAAATAATTGATATTTTCGATAGCAGCGAAAAAGTAGCTGGAGCAGTTATTATTGCCTGTTTAAAATTAAATATTTTACCTTACGTTTCTAAGCAGCGAGGTAACTGTTATATTATTCAAATTTCTGAAAAAATTAATGAAATTACAAGATATACAAAAAGAGTAAAGAGCGAACTTTATTCTAGAAAATATGGCACAAAATTATTCAGCGTGAGGCAGCTATTTAGAGGGGTTCGAGATTTAAAATGGCCATTTTTACAAAAATCGAAACGAAACAATTTGATGTCGGCAGAAATTATTAAAAGATATCTTAATACTCCAAGTAATATTAAAAGATATTCAGAAATTAAAGAGAAAGTAGAAAGAATTATTTCTTCTCCTCTAAGAATGCAAAGGGTGAGAAAGATCAAAAACTTAGGAATTCAAGAAGTTTTCAATATACAGGTAAAAGATAATCATAATTATATAGTATTAACTGATTTATTTTCTCCAATATTAGTAGCAAATTGTCACGGCTCAGGTAGGACGATGTCAAGGCATGCGGCAATGAGAAGAGTCTCTGGTCGGGAAGTGGTTAGTGATTTAGAATCGAAAGGAATCATCGTTAAATGCTGGTCATTAAGAGGAATTGCTGAAGAGGCGCCAATAGCTTACAAAAATATTGACGAGGTAGTTGAAATTGTTCATAATGCCGGACTTTCAAAAAAAGTAGCAAAATTAATACCCTTGGCAGTAATTAAAGGCGAATGATATAATAAAAAATAATTATGAAAAAAATATTTTTCTTTTCTCTTCTCATTTTATTAATCAGCGGTTTAGTTTTTATTTATCCTCTTATTGGAGAAAGCCGGGTAAAGAAAGAAGAGGTAAAAAAAGAAATTGCTCCGGAATTTAAGTTTACTTCTCCCAAACCAGGAGAAGAAGTAAAAGAGGAAATTAGAATAAAGGGAGAGGTTGAAGATGCTCTTTCAGTTGAGTTTTATTTGAGATTGCCTCCGGCAATTACTCAGATTTATTTGGGAAGTGGTCTTCTTACTGAAGAGGATATTTGGGAATATTCTTGGGATACCAAACAAAATCCAAATAATAATTACAAGCTTTTTGCTAAAATTACTAATCCTTATGGAGAATATTTTAGCAAAGAATTGCCAATTAGGGTTAATAATGAAATTGAACGAGATCGGGATAGAGAGGAAAAACTAAAAGAGAAAATAAAAGAAACAGAAATTGAGATTGAAAAAGAAGAAAAAAAGATAACCCAAAAAGAAGAGGAAATAAAAAAGGAGATTATTAAAGAGATTGAAGATTTTGAAGTGAAAAAGGAAGTAGAAAAAAATATAGAAAAGACAGTAGAGACAATAAAGAAAGAAAAGAAGCTTGAAGAGGAGATCAAAGAGAGAGAAAAAGAAGTTAAAACTTTGGAAAAGGAAATTAAAACTACTCAAGAAAAAATAAAAGAGATTCAAGAAGTTAAACCTAAATTTCCCGAAGGAGAAAAAGAGAAAATTGAGATTGTAGAAAAAATCGAGAAGGAGAAATTAGAAAGCCAAAAGGAGAAAAAAGAGAATTTGGAAAGAGAGTTTACTGCCAAAAAGGAAGAGCAATTAAAAGTTAAAGAAGAAAAAGAAAAAACAAAAGAAAAAACCCTTAAGATTATTAAGGTAGTAAACCCTGAGGTTGTTGAAGAGGTAAAATCTAATCTTGAGAACTTGGAAAAAGAAGTTTTGGAAAGAGAAAAAATTAAAATTGAAAAACAAAAGATTCTTTTGAAAGATTCTGACGGAGATGGTTTAAGTGATGCTGAAGAAATAAGATTAGGAACAGATCCTTTCAATTCTGATTCTGATAATGATGGGTTTTTAGACGGGGTAGAATACTTGATTGGTTATAATCCCCTAAAACCAGGGCCAGCTGATAAAATTGTTTATGGAGATCCTCGAAAAGTCAAACCAAAACAAGCTGATATTTATAAAGTGGAAAGAGTAGAAGTAATTACCTTGCCGACTGGAGAGAAAGGTCTTAAATTTCAAGGAAAGGGTCTACCAAATAGTTTTGTTACTATTTATATTTATTCTTATCCGATTGTGATGATAACCAAGACCGATGGGAATGGCAATTGGAGTATAGTCTTAGATAGAGCCTTACCTGATGGAAGACATGAAGTCTATACTACAGTTACCAATAATCATGGAGAAATAACTGCCAGATCCGATGCCTTTTTATTTTTCAAAGCCGGGGAGAAAGTGACAGCGGTGGTTATTCCTCCTTTACCTGAAAAAGTAATTTCTCCGGTAGAAGCCCTTCAAAGGAGCTTTCTCATTTTAATTATTAGCCTAATAATTTTAGCCATTGGGATTGCTTTAGTTATTATTGGAATTTCCACTCGAAAAAAAATGGTTAAAAACTCCACTGGATGATATGTTTAACTTTCTTAAAGAAGGAATTAATTTTATTAAAAAGAATCCCGGGATCTTATACTCCCTTTTTTTAATTATTTTCCTTCCCTTAGCTCTTTTTTTAAATACTTTTTTTTCAATCAAATCTTTTCAAGAAAACATTGATTACACTTTAAAAACAAATGCCCTTTTAATTGAAAATATCTTAGGAAGTTTTACTTCTGACCTTATTTTAAATCCAAAAACCCTTCAGGAAAAAATTATTCAGATTGCTAAAGAAAATCCGGAAATTTCCGGCCTCCGAATAGTCCTTCGGGAAAATGATCAGTATGTAATAATTGCTTCTCAGAAGCCGGAAGAAATTGAATCCATAATTAGAGGAGGGGTTGACTTTCTAAATCAGATTACTTTAGCCTGGAATACCGATATGGCGATTGCTTATCTAACTTTAGATGAGAAAGGAACAAGGCTTTGGAGAATGGTCAAACCCTTGAAGGATTTGGCTGGCAATAAAATTGGCATTATTACTCTATCTATGTCTTTAGAGAGGGCTGATCTCTTAATGAAAAAGGTTGCTTATCAAGCTTATGTCATTACTTTTTTAGCCATCTTACTGACCTTATTTTTAATCATTCATCACACCAAACTTTTTGGCTACGTTACTTTATCAAAAAGACTCCAAGAGATTGATCGAGCTAAAGATGAATTTATCCGAATGGCAACTCATGAACTTCAGGGTCCGATTGCTAATATTAAGGGCTATATTACCATTTTAGAAGAAGAAATTTCTGGGTTTTTGAATGAAGTCCAAAAAGAATATTTAGCCCGAGTTATCCTCTCAGCCAGAAATTTAAGTGATTTAATCTCGGACATCTTGGAGGTTTCTCGGATTGAACAAGGACGATTAGATTTTACTCCCCAGAAAATTTTCCCTCCTCTTTTGATTGAAGAAGTTGCCAAAGAGATAAAACTTAAGGCAGAAAAAAAGAATCTTTCTTTAATTTTAGAACTTGATGAGAAACCCTGCCAAATTTTCGTCAACCCAAATCGATTTCGGCAGATTTTGAACAATCTTTTGGAAAATTCTTTAAAATATACTTTTGAAGGTGGAATTTCAATTAAGACAAGTTGTGATGAGAATAAAAAAAGATATATTATAGAAATAAAAGACACGGGCATTGGTATTTCAGCTGAAGATCAAACCAGATTATTTGAAAAGTTTTATCGGGTAAAAAGCAAAGAGACGGCGGGAATTCCCGGCACTGGTTTGGGTCTTTGGATTACCAAACAACTCACTGAAAAAATGGGAGGGAAAATTTTTCTTGAAAGTATAGAAAAAGTCGGAACAAAATTTGTAATCATTTTTCCTTTAATTAAAGGATAAAAAATGAAAAAGTTGTTAAATTGCCATATTATTAAATTATCTGATTATTTTTTTGACTATGATAAAGAAAAGACTACCCAAGAGTTTAAGGAAATATATTCGCAAAGAAAAGGCCAGGATTCGCCGGGAGGTTTTGGATTTGAAAGAACAGGAAAGATTAATTCAAAAACTCTATGAAAAAATATTTGAAAAATTTAAAATTAAAACTATTACTAATACAAATAAAGCGATCGCTCTTAATGTATTAGTAAAGGAATTATGAAAATAAATGAAATTTATAATTTAGCTATTGAAATGGGAATTGAGGCTGATTTTCGGGGAAAAGAAGAAATCGAGAAGGGATTGAAAAGATTAAGGGAAAAGTATGAGAAGATGGAGGCTGAGGAAAAAGAGGAGTTTGATTTAGAAAGATTAGAAAATCCCTTTTCTGATACAAGAATTTTATTTGGAAATCCTCAAAAAGAGGTTAAAAAAGTTTTGGTTGGAATTGATATTGATGGAGAGGAATTGCTTTTGGCAGAGAAACTTGGTGATATTGACTTAGTTATTTCTCATCATCCTCGGGGGAAGGCTTTAGCTGGTTTAGATGATGTCATGCAATTACAAGTTGATATTTTGGCAAAATATGGAGTGCCGGTTAATATTGCCGAAAAACTTTTAAGGAAAAGAATAGAAGAAGTGGCCAGGGGTCTTTTCCCCCAAAATCATAATCGGCCAGTAGATATGGCCAGATATCTTAAATTGCCATTTTTATGCCTTCATACTCCTTGCGATAATTTAGCGGCGAAATTTGTCGATGAAAAATTGAAAAAAGATAAACCCGTTTTTCTGGAGGAGATAATAAAATCCTTAAAGGAGATACCTGAATATAAAGAAGCAATTTCAATTGGAGCCGGACCAAGAATTTTTGTTGGAGAAAAAGAAAACCGGGCTGGCAAAATTGTTATAACTGAGATGACCGGTGGCACTGAAGGGGCGCCCGAAATCTATGAAAAATTAGCCCAGGCTGGAGCTGGGACAATAGTCGGAATGCATATTTCAGAAAAACATCGAGAAGAAGCAGAAAAAGCCAATGTTAATGTCGTGATCGCTGGCCATATATCCTCTGATTCTTTAGGAATGAATCTATTTTTAGATGAATTAGAAAAAAGAGGAATTGAAATAGTTCCTTGTTCAGGATTAATTAGAATTTCGAGAAATAAGTGAAAACTTGACAGGTTGGCCAGAAAAAGAATAAAATAAATTAAAGTTAAGGATTTAAAAATGAACAAGGCTCGAGAGCTTTGTTTTTTCTATTATCATGAGATATCCAATTATTCAAAAAATGAAAAGGGTAATTGAGAGGAATCAAGGTTTTGATGTAGTAATTGTCGTTGCTTCACCAGGAAACAAAGAGTATTGGGAAAGAAGATTAGAGGTAACTAAAAATGAAATTTTGTCTCCAAAGACAAAAATTATTGTTATTGAAGAAGACTGGCCAGGAAGAGCTGGCCAGTTATTAGGTACTCTTTATGCCTGGAAAGTAGCAAATGAAAAAATAAATTTAAAAGAAATTTTAGAAAAAAAGGGTACTTTAGCTATTTATCAGGCCGCTGGTCACGGAAAAAGAATGGCTCCCCTTTGTGGAACTGAGGTCAATAATAAATCAGGAATAAAACTTCCCAAAATGGTCAAAATTGAGGATAAAGAGACGCCTCTGACAGTCTTGGAGGCGGTAATTTTTTCTACCCAAATTTTTGCTAAATCAAGAGAAGGAAGAATCACTGTTTTCTGGGGAGATCAAGTTTTTATTCCTTCTGGAATAACAAAAAGGGAGACAAATTTACCGGTGGAGATTTTTGGAATAAAAAAGAGATTTTCGCTTTCAAAAAAAGATTGGCAAAGAGATTGGCAACAATATGGAATTTTAATCCCAACTAAAAAAAGAGGACTTTTGTTAAGAGAAAAGGTCTCTTGGCCAAAAATCCAAAAACTTTTAGAAAAGGGCCATTTAAAAGAAGATAGGGAAGGAAAAGTAACTCTCATTAAAAGTTTGGGATGCTTTTCAATCTCCCTTTCTTTTTTAGAGTCTCTCCTTGAGGAATTTTCAAAAGAAATTGAGGCAAAAAGAAGAAATTTGACTACTGACTTCCATTTATGGGTTCCCTTTACATCCCAAAAAAAAGAATATCAATCAGAAAGCGGAAGTGGAATCTATTGGGAAAGGATTAAAAAAATAAGAAAAAATTTTATCCAAAAAACAAAGAGGAAAAAAATAATTGGAGAAAAAGATTTGGGAGAGAAAACCCTCTGGTGGGATTACGGCAGTCTAAAAATTTACTTTTTAAACTTACTCAAACTCTTAAAAAAGACTGAGGAAGGAAAGGTAGCGAGAGAATTTTTTGAGGCAGAAAAATATTATATTGGAAAGAAGATTGAAAAGGATTTAAAAATAAAAAATTCCATTTTGATAAATTCTCAAATTGGAGGGGGAAAATTACAAAATACAATTTTCATTGATAGTAAAATTACCTGGGCAAAAATTCAAAATGGAGTAATAATCTCCAGTCAGGCAAAAGGAATTGTTGGTCCGAAAGGAAAACTAGTTAAAAATATCTTTCTTTACAATGTTAAAGAAGAAAAACTCGTCAAGGTCTTGCCAGCCGAGGTGGTAACTGATATTATTCCAGCTGAAGGAACTAAAATTAGAATGAGAACCTCTCTTTTCAGAGATGGAAAAAAGGATTGGCAGGTGAGAATTCCTCCTAATATTTTTGCCTATTCGGAAATTGAAAGATTCTTAGCCAGAATAGCCAATACCGCTCTTAAATTTCGAACCTAAAATATGCCATTAATTATTTTTGTTAGCACTTATCAACCTCTTCTCTGTGGAATAGCTGATTATCTTAAATTTCTTCTTAAAAATGTTCCAGAAGAAAGATGGAGAGTAATAACCTTCGATTTAGAAAGTTATCAAGCTTTGGGAGGTCGCTTGACTAAGGAAAGAAAAGAAAGTCCAAGGCAAGTCTGGTACGGAATTACCAATCGGAGAGCCCCTTCGGTTAAGGAGATTTTGGCCGGGATTAAAAGATTGGTTAAAAAAGAAAAAAAATATCTCCTCTGGTTTCAGCACACCTTTGGGATATGGAAAAATAGCCGGGGCTTTGCCAAATGCTTAAAAGAATTGAATAAATTAAAAATTCCAACAATTGTCAGTCTTCATACTCTTCATTTCCAATGCAAAGATACCCCATGGGGGTTTGAAAATCGAAAGCGCAATGAATACAATCTCTTAAAATATATTTTTCCCTCTGTTTCGGCAATAACCGTCTTTAGTCAAGGAGCTTATTTAGCCATCAAAAAAGCCTTTCCTCAATATATTTCCAAAACCCACATTATTAGACACGGAATTCATTTTTTTCCGGAAATAATTAAAATGCCAAAGAGAGAAGCTAGGAGAAAGATTTATCAATATCTAATTGAAAAATCCGATTTAGAAGAAGATAAAAAAAATGAATTGAAAAAAGAAAATATTTTCCTCAATCCCGAAGTTTTGATAATAGGAAATAGTGGCTTTATTGCCCCTCATAAAAATATCGAAAAACTTTTTTTACTAAGAGATCTTCTTCAAAAATCTCTCCCTGATAAAAAAATAGTAGCCATTTACGCTGGAATTCAAAGAGAGAAAGGTAAAAAAGAATTAAAATATACTTTGAAATTGAGAAAACTTCATAATGGTTTTAATAAGTTCTTTCTTGAGACCTGGTTGCCAGGGGAAATACTTCCCATTTTTCAGAAAGCCCTCGATATAAATTTTTATTGGCCTCGCCTGGCGACCCAAAGCGGGATATTAGCTCATATTCTAGGAACTGGTGCCCTAGTTGCTGGCCGAGATATAGAGGGATCGGGAGAGATGCTCAGAGAAGCTGGTCAGATTGTGGAAAAAGATTTCCAAAAATTAATTTTCAAAATAAAAAGAATTATCTCCAATCCAGTTTTGATAAGAAAAGCAGAAAAAAAAGCTCTAAATTACGCTAAAGAAAATTCTTGGGAAAATCAAGCCTTAAAACACTATCAATTGGCAAGTTATCTCATTTCCCATTAAACTAAATCAAAACTAAAATAAAAAAGCTGGCTAAAAAACCAGTTTTTTATTGACAATTTATATTATTTTGTTAATTTAAAATAATATGGGAAGGAAAGAAATAGTAAATGAAGTAGATAGACTTTTAAAAGATGCTGAAGAACTTTATAGAGAGGCAATAAAAGAATTAGAGGAAGGAAAAATAAGAAATGCAGCTGAAAAAGCTTGGGGTGGAGTAATGAGAGCTACAAATGCACTTATTTTAGCTTCTTTTCAAATGAAACCCGAGAGTTTTAGGGAAAGAAGAGAAAAATATAAAGAACTTGCCGAAAAAGAAAAATACATTAGAAGAAAGAGGCTTTTCCAAGATTACATGGCTTATTCACGGGAGTTACATATTGAAACTTTTTATGAAGGCCATCTTCAACCTATCGCAGATACCGAAAAAAGAATAAGAGAAACAATTTACTATATAAAGAACCTCTCGCCAATAATAAACAAAAAATTAGCTGAATTAAAATGTCAGTAATAATTGGTGAAATCAAAATTGTAGAAATTATAGATGGAAAAGGAAGGATTGCCATTCCACGAGGCGTCATTCCTCCTGAAGCTACATCGGTTAAATTTAAATTAGAAGGGAAAGTAATTCACGGGGGAGAAATTCTTACAAGGATAGATAAAGAATATACTGGTAATTATAATGGGCTTACTGAGACTTTAGAAATACCTCAAGGAGTTAGGGAAACATATTATTTAAGAGAAGGCGATGTAATCAGTGTAATTCTTTTAGAATATTTTGAAGAAAAGAAATAAGGTATGGTTAGGCGAGGCCTGGGAGGGTGAATTCAGGTATGGTTGGATCTGGGGGTGTGGTAGGGTTCGCTCTGGCCAGGTTTGATGCGGTAAGGCTTTTAAAATATACGATTCTCCAAATTTTCTCCAAAAAAGAATTTTGTTTCTTTCGAAGAAGCAAGAAAAATAATTAAGATTCCTCTAATATCAGGAAATCTTATAGCAAGGCAAAAAATCGGAGTTTTAATATTTTTGATGCTGAAAAGAAAGTTGTAAGTAGACTTCACCATCACCTTAAGAAAAAGAGTATAAGCTATTTTAAACGGCAGGGTTACAAAGTAAATCAAACTCCGGTAGGAGTGAAAGGAGAAGGAGTTTTAAGTGATTATTTTATAGTAAAAGATAATAAATTTTATTTTGTTGAATGTTTAATAAAAGAAATGATAAAATCGCGGATAATTTCGAAAAAACTTCATTTGGCTAAATATGCCAATTTATGGTTTGTAGTTCCAAAAGGAATAAATTTAGATATCTTTCCTAAAAAAGAAAATGTTAAAATTTTGATTTTGTAATTTTTATAGTTAAGGTATGGTCCGGGGTAGAGTATGGCGGGGTGTGGTGAAGTTAGGTGGGGTAAGGTTGGGTCTGGTAAGGTAAAAAATTCCAGCCTATAAATAGGCTGGAATTTTTGTTAAAATTAATTAAGTATGCGCACTGGTATTGCAATACTTCCATTAGATGTAGGAACTTGTCCACATTGGCTGTTCGAACGAATGAAAAGACTTTTGCGGGCAATTGTAATCGAAATTATCTCTGAGTTTAATGAAGAAGAACTTTTACGTCGATTAGCTCACCCAGTCTGGTTTCAAAGTTTATCAGCAGCCAGTGGCATGGACTGGAATAGTTCAGGCACTACTACTATCACTCTTGGTGCTTTAAAAGAAGCAATCAGAGGTTTAGAGGATGAACTGGGAATTTTTATTTGCGGAGGGAAAAAAGTTTCCCGCCAAACCCCAGAAGAAATTGAAAAATATGGAAAAATGTATGATTTTCAATTTTATCCTCGATTAATTTATGCCTCAAAAATGGCAGCCAAGGTTGACAGTTGCCTTATTCAAAATTTAGCTACTCCCTTTCAGCTCTATCATCATAATTTTATTTTCACAAAAAATGGTCAGTGGTGTGTAGTTCAACAAGCAATGTCACCTGAAATTCAGAAAGCTAGAAGATACCATTGGTTATCTTCAAAAGTCAGCAATTTTATTGAGAAACCTCATTTTGCAGTCGTCTCAAATTTCAGATCTCAGCCTTTAAATTTAATTAGTAAAGAAAGTAATGAAAATCGTAAAATTTCGTTTGAAATGGTGAGAGAAGAGCCAAAGAATTTTTTAAAGGACTTCTCAAAAATTATTAGTAAACCAGATGCTCTAATGAAACAAAGAAGATTGGGAAATTTCCTCGAAATGGAGCTTTTTAACAAAGAATTTCATTGGCATCCAGTCTTAAAAGAAAGGTTTGACCTGAAGAGATTGGAGAAAATAATATTTTTTGCTCATTCTGAGAAGCCAGAAAACTTTGAGAAACTTTTATCTTTAAAAGGAGTTGGACCCAAAACGATCAGAGCTCTTTCTTTAACTGCTGAATTAGTTCATGGGACGCCAGCCTCTTTTGAAGACCCGGCAAGATATTCGTTCATAGTAGGGGGGAAAGATCATACTCCCTATCCTATTGATAGAACCACTTATTCCGAGCTTTTAGATATCATGGA
>DAIPKT010000017.1:0-10404 GCA_036769645.1 bacterium
TATGAGAAAGAAGAAGGGTTTTACATCGTTAATCAAGAAATCCTTGATTTAATGAAAAAAGAGGCTATTATCATGCATCCCTTACCCCGAGTTAATGAAATCTCAGCGGAAGTAGATTCCGACCCCAGGGCTGCCTATTTTAGGCAGGCCGAAAATGGACTCTATGTCCGAATGGCTCTTTTGAAAATGATTTTAGCCCCCTAGAGGGGGCTTTTTATTTAAAACAAAAAAGCTCAAGTAGGCAATAAGCCGAATTCTGTCAATCCCCTAACCCCCATCGGCCTTTTGGCCTGACTGTTTTTCCACTAGCGGGGATTGAAAGGGATTGGGGCAATCATCTATCTAGGTCTTGAGTTACCCCAAGACTCGAGCGAACTACTTTTTCCAAAAATTCCAGATAAAACCAGAACTTTTGGTTTATTCTTGCTTCCAGGTAAGAATTTAGCCGTTTCACCCTTGAGGTTACCCTCAAGGCTAATCCTGAATTTCAGGATTTCCATTGCCTTACGGCTCTGGACGTCTCTGTTCGCATCTCTAGCCTCACGGCCGACGGGTATTACCCGCTACCATTTTAACCCTATTTTCTAGGAGTAGAAGTTCGGACTTTCCTCCCCCTCTTAACTTTGTTCTTGAAGGAGCGATTGCCTTGCCTACTTGAGCTAATTTTAAATTAACAAACTGAAATTTATTTGTCAATACTTCAAGATTGTATCTCATTAATTCACGATCGTGAATTAATGAGATATATTAGATTAATTTTTGAGTTTTGGCTTGACTATTCAAAGTTTCATTAACCAAACTATCGGCTTCTCGGTTTTTTTGACGGGGAACAAGATTGAATTTAACTTTTTTAAAATCAATTTTTAAGTTCCAGATTTTTAAAAAAAGAGTGGCTACTTTTGGGTCTAAAATTTTATATTGGCCATTGAGTTGCCGAATTAAAAGTTCAGAATCTGACCTTAACTCAATTTCAGTGTTTTTGGCTAATTTTTTTCCAAAAATTTGTTTAAATTTTTTTAAGGCAAAAATTACGGCCTGATATTCGGCTTCATTATTTGTTCTCTCGCCCAAATACTCTGAGTATTTTTTAAAAATGACTCCTTTTTCATTACAAAAAATGGCTCCGATCGCCGCCGGACCAGGATTTCCCCGAGAGCCACCATCAGTGTAAATAATTATTTTTTTCATAATCTTCAATCTTGCCTGTTTAATCTGGCAGATTGAACAGTATACTCATTGGCTTAGATTGGTGATTAAACATCTTTTGAATCTCTCTAAATTCTCATTTTTGATTCTGAAACCTGAGGCTTGAGGGTGACCACCATAAGTGATTAGATATTTTTTGCATTTTTTCATCAGAGAGACACTGTCTATTCCTAAAGGAGTTCTGACTGTCCCCTGGCTTTCTTTTTCCATTTTTTTATACAAAAAAGTCGGCTTTTGATATCTTTGGCAAATTAAGGAAGCAGTTGTACTTATTAATTCTACCTCAAAAGATGCACTCCCCTCAAAAATTATTGGTTCTGGTTTCCTGGTTATCCTTTCTTCAACTATTTTCATAATTTCTTCTATTTTTTCTTTCCGAATTTTGCTCTTTTCTAACAATCTTTCAATGAGATTTTTTGATTCCTCCAAAAAGGGAGAAGTTAATAATCTAAAAGAAGCTGGCCGATTATCTTCCACATCTCTGATGTTCAAAAGGGAGATGATTTTTGAAACTTTTTGATTTAAATTTAAATAGTGATTCAGGGCTTGGACTTCAAAAAAAGCCTTCATCCCTGGCCGCCAAGAATTTTCTAAAGACTTAAAGCCTTCTTCAATAAATTCTAAATTTTCATTTTCTCTCGGCATCATATCAGCAATAGTGGCCAGAGCTACCAATTCCAAAAAATTCCTTTTTAAATTTTCAATCATTTTTTCAGCTAAAAGAATCTCTGAGAGTTTAAAAATAATTCCAGCGGTGGCCAATCCCTTAAAAGGATATTTATCTCCTTTTTGTTTTGGATCAACAATAATTTCTGCCTCAGGTAAATCCTCCAAAATTTCATGATGATCAATGATTATTACCTCAAAACCAAATTTCTTAGCTATTTTCACTTCTTTAAAGTTTCCAATTCCGCAATCGAGAGCTATTAAAAGAGCTCGCCCTCCACCTTTTAAGAGATGGGGGGTTAAAGAATTTAAACCAATTTCTGAGATTCCATACCCCTCAACTTCTCGATCAGGAAAATAAATAGCCGAGATTTCCCCGCCTAGATTTCTTAAAGTTTCTTTTAAAATAATTACTGAGGCTACCCCATCCAAATCAGCATCTCCATAAAGAATAATTTTCTCCTTATTTTTAATTGCTTTTAAAATTCTTTGAGCTACCTTTTTTAGATTTTTAATTTCAATTGGCATTAACTAAGTAAATGTTCATACCCATTCCCTCCATCTTTAAGATTTGGATATAAAAGATGGAGTATGAACATCTCTGGCAGAAGCTGCCACCCAAGTTTCTTTAAAAACACTTTAAAAGAAACAAAAATTTGAATTTTTCTCCACCGGTAGATTTTTTCAAATTTTTAGGGAATTAAGTAGAAAGCAATTTTTAGGGCCGATGGATGAACGAGCAAGGTTTTGGTTTCTTTTCTCCCCTATTCTTTCCCTGGCCTTTTTATTTTAAGACTTCAATCCCGGGGAGTTTTTCTCCAGCTAAAAATTCAAGCATTGCTCCTCCACCTGTTGAGAGGTGATCAAATCTTTCAACTAAATCCAATTTATTTATAAATTCCACTGTCTCCCCTCCTCCGGCAATTTTGAAGGCAGAATAATTCCTAACTATGGCATCGGCTATTTCTTTAGTTCCCTGATCAAAAGGTTTTCTTTCAAACATTCCCAAGGGACCTGACCAAATGATCGTCTTTCCAGATTTAATTATTTGGCGAAAAATCTTAATTGTCTCTGGTCCAATATCAAAAACCTCCTCCTCTTTCTTTAAGCTCCCAATATTACCTACTCTCTGATATTTTTCTTCCAATTTAGCCAGACCGATCTGGCCATCGATTGGCAAATGAAGTTTAGGAGAGGTTAAATCGATTTTTTTAATTTTCTCTAAGACCTCTTTCTTTTCAGGAAAAGGCCGGCCAATTAAGATTCCCTTGCTAATTAAGATGGTTTCAGCCAGTTTACTTCCCAAGAGTAAGTGATCAACCATTTTCAAAAGTTGTTCAATCAATTTGAGTTTGATCTCGATTTTTATTCCTCCAATTATTGCCACCAGGGGTGGCTGAGGTTTTTTCAAAACTTGAGATAAAACCTCAATTTCTTTTTCCAGTAAAAAGCCAATTCCCGAGGGCAAATATTTTGGAATTCCAACAATTGAAGCATGAGCCCTATGGCAGGCAGAAAAGGCCTCATTAATAAAAATATCTCCCAGTTTGGCCAATTCTCGAGCAAAATTTAAATTTCCCTCTTTCTCTTCTTGGTGAAATCTCAAATTTTCTAACAGTAAGATTTGGCCAGGTTGGAGTTGAGAAATAAAATTTTCTACTTCTTTTCCAAGACAATCTCTAGTTTTAGTTACCGGAAGGCCCAAATATTTCATTAATCTATTTTGGACTGGAGTTAGCCTTAAACTTTCGACTACTTTCCCTCCCGGATCTCCCAAATGGCTGATTAAAATTATTTTTGCTCCCTTTTCGATTAAATATTTTAGGGTGGGGATAGTTTGTTTAATCCTGAAATCATCCAAAATGTTTCCCTCTTTGTCGAGGGGAACATTAAAATCACACCTAATCAAAACTTGCTTATTTTTGAAGTTGAAATCTTTTAAAGTTTTCATTTCATTTTCTTTAGGGCTTTCTCTAAAACTTTTTTTAGCTCTTCGAGATTAATTTCTTTAGGTTTTGGTTTTTCCGGTCCGCTTTTTTCCCTTTTTGCTGGCGAAAAGGGAATGAACTCCGATTTAGTCGCTTCTTCTAAGGAAATAGTTGGTGAAGGCATTTCCTCTTTGGGATGGGTGGATGAGGAGGAGTTCTCAACTGGTTTTTTAACCACTGGAGTCCCTTCTCTTTCAACTCTCTTTAAACAAGATTTACAATAAACTGGTCTGATCCCATTTGGGGAAAAGATTACCTTTGTCCATTTTCCGCATAAAAAACATTGAGCATCATATAAAACCGGAGGAGCAGGTTTGGCCACTTCCGGCAATTTTAAAACTCCAGCCCATTTGGCAATTTTCTCTTCGATAATCTTTCTTTGAGTTCCATACCTCTCTCTCGAAACATTAATGATTTTTTGCCGGTTTGATTTTTCAGGAATTGGAAAAGGAGCTAAGGTTTGAGCTGAAAATGGTCTTCCGGCCAATCCATCAATCATCAATTTTAAATAAATATTATATTTTCCTAAATTGACCAAATCATTAGCCTTAAATTCTGGTAAAAATTCTCTCTCTAAAAATTCGGCATCTTCAGCTCCCACTCGAAAGACAACTATTGTCCCAACATTGCCAAAAATCGCATCCCTGACTTTGGTGGATTTTCCAGTCGGGGTCATCTCCTCTAATTGAGCCAGATATTGATTGGCCAAAGTCAGGCAGAGTCGATATTTCCTGGCCTCAGATAAAATAGTGATAAAGGCATCGGTGGCAAAATTTTGGAATTCATCAACATATAAATAAAAATCTCTTCTTTTTTCTTCTGGAAGATCAACCCTGGACATGGCTGCCAATTGGAGTTTGGTAATGACTAAGGCTCCCAATAGTCTTGAATTATCTTCACCAATTTTTCCTTTGGAAATATTGGCAATTAAAATTTTCCCCTCATCCATCACCTTTCTCATATCAATTGATGACTTGACCTGACCAATGATGTTTCTAATTAAGGGATTGGAGATGAATTGACCAACCTTATTTTGAATGGCAGCGGTTGCCTCGACTTCGTATCTCTGAGTGTATCTGGCAAATTCATTAACCCAAAAAGATTTGACTACTGGATCAGTGACCTTATCAATTATTTTTTTCCGATAATCAGGGTCAGCCAGCATTCGATTGACTCCCAAAAGGGTTGTACCGGGATATTCCAAAAGGGCTAAAATGGCATTATTTAAAATGTATTCCATCCTGGCTGACCAGACATCTGGCCAGATTTTTTTGAAAACTCCCATTAAACCAGAGGCAACCAAATGGCGATGCTCAGGATCAACTTTTTCCATAACATTAAAGGCAATTGGAAAATCTAAATCAGCCGGATTAAAATAGACAACATCGTTAATTCGATTTGAGGGAACAAAATCCAATAATCTTTCCGCTGCCTCGCCATGGGGGTCAACAAAGCCAAGACCCCGACCAGCCTGAATATCCTGAATAGCCATATTTAAAACCATCTCGGTTTTCCCCATTCCGGTTTTTCCAACCAGATAAATATGCCTTCTCCGATCATCAGTTTTAATTCCAAATTTTCTCCTTAGATTGCGGAAGGTAGTCTCACCAAAATAGGTTATTTCATTATTCATAATGGTAAGCTTGGAGGTGGTCCTTTTTTGGCCTCAACTCGGGGAACTCCCGGGACCGGAGCCACCTGCCAAGATGGAAAATGGAAAAGGGAAGCCAATTCCTCAGTATTTAAAATGAAAAATCCTTTATCTCCGGCTGTTCGGGGATAAAGAGTATTTACTCTCTCTCGGTAGGCTCGAAAGATCTTTCGAGATCTCAGATAGAGCCTCCGAGAGCGAAGTAAATTTAGGGGTAGAAACCAGGATTTACGAATTTTGGTCAGAGTGGCTCCCCAGGGAAATAAAGCATTGAGATTAGCAGTGGTATAGCAATTGAAGAAATTAAAGCCCAATCTGAAATTTGGTCTAAAGAAGACATCCCTCTTACCTAAATAGATAAATCTGATTCCACAGCGAAAGGCCGGTTTGGTAATCTTTGTCTCAACTCCTCTCAGAATTTCTTCCTCCCCCGGGGTAAGCCTCATCCTGACTGGTGGGAAAAGTTCTTCTTCTGGAGGAGGAAGAGTTGGTTTTCCAGTGATCAATAGTTCGGCTGCTTCTTGAATAATTGATTTTGGCTTAACAATTTTTCTCTTAGCAATTTTATTTCGAATTGCCTCCCCTTCTTTAAGAAAATCAGCCACTGTTCCTTGGGAAAGCCCGGGTTCAGCCGCGCTGCCCAGAGGAGTGGCCCTGATCTGAATCCAAAATTGCTCGCCAGGTTTTATTTTTGATAAGGCTTCCAATAAATTAGCCACCGGGTCAATAATTTTTTCTGGCTCTCTTTCTTGCTCGGTTTCAAATTTGGGGTAGGTTTTAATTGGATAGGGATTTGCTCGGGCTAATCGATAATCGGTTGCCCAAAGATCCCAATCTTTATTAGGAATATCTAAAGGAACATATTTGGTATAATCATCAACCGGGGAGATTTCTGCCTCTGGATACTGTGAATAAATCGCTGCTTCTATTCCATCCCGATAATCCTGATGGAATCTGAGAAAGAAATGAATTTCTCCTCCAATCGAAACGATTTCAAAAGAGATCCCTGTTTGCAATTGGCCATCGATCCATTTCTCCCACCAGTCAGGTGGGTGATAAACCACTCCGTGAATAGCTGCCATCACATTTTCCATAGCCCGAATTGGCTTTAAAACCTCCTTTGGGATTTTAATTTCTAATATCACTGGTTTATAAACTGTGTTTAGCCAAATCTCCCTTCTCCACCATAGCCAAAGATATAAAAATGGTTTGATTAAAATCAAAAAGGCCGGAACCCACCACCAGACCTTAAGAATTTGCCAAACTGAATTAAAGAAGACCAAAATTGGCTTCCAATCGATGGTCTTGAAAAATTCAAAAATTTCAAGCATTTCAGGTTTCTCTAGCCAGGTTTATTTTATATCTCCCCTGGGGATCTCGTTGAAAATATTTTTTATTGCTTAAATTTAGTAAAATGGTACTTTCTTTGACCAATCTTTGTTTTAAAACTTTAGCTAAAATTTCGCTTTTGGTCAGGGGGCCATTTTCTTTTAAGATTTTGGCAATGACATCTTTAACCTGGCCAGGATAATACCCCCATTCTTTCAGGGCATAAATTCCTCGACCAACTAAGACAAATCTCGGATCCTTGATTAGTTCATTGTGAACAGTTTGAACCAGGGCTCCTTTAATTGATTTAGCCACCTCATTAAAATGGAGGGGTTTACCAAATTTTTTAAAAACCAAATAAGCCTTGTCTTTTACTCCCCGAGGATTAATCTCCGGCCAATCTTTTAGGCCGTAAAGACCTTCTTCATTCCTCTGAATTTTTTTAGAAATTTCTAAATAAGAAGCTAAAATTGGTGCTTTTAAAGAAGGAAGGAGGCCTACCATCTCCTTTAAACTGAGAGGTTTTCCAATTTCTTTAAGTTTATTAGAAAAAGACTCAATAATCTTTTTAGCTAAATTTAGGGAATCTAAATTTATTGTCCATAAAGAATAAAAATCCTTGCTCTCCCCAAACCTTTCAAACTTCTCATTAATTGTTAAGAGGAAATAAATCTGATTTTTGAATTTTTTACTGCCCAAATCTTCCAATAAAATTTCTTCCTTTTTCAGGTTGCCATATTTTTTAAGATATTGGCTAAAATATTGAAAAACTTTTTGATATTTAATAATTCTTGGTTTTATTTTCAAAAAGCCGTCTTCTTCAATCTGGCGAACTCTCTCTCTGGTAATCCCGAAATCCTGGCCAATTGCCTCTAAGGTTTGTCTTTCCTTTCCCTCTAAACCAAAGCGACGCAAAATAACCTCCCTTTGCCTCTGAGGTAAATCTTTAAGTAAAGCTAAACAAATTTTTTGATAATTAATCATATCCTCCGAATATATGAATTTATTATCTTATTTAAACATTTTTAAAGATACTTGTCAAACCAGTTATTGCCTTCTCCATTTTAGCCAACTGACCAAAATTGGACTGGTTAAAAAGAGAGAAGAATAGGTACCGGCTATTATTCCCAAAATCAAAGCCAAAGCAAAATATTTTAAGGTCTCTCCACCTAAAAAGAAAATGGCTATTAAAACAAAAAGGGTGGTTAAGGAGGTGGACAAAGTTCTCGTTAAAACCTGATTTAAAGCCAGGTTGACTGTCTCTTCATAGGTCGCCCCAACTCTCTTTAAAAGGTTTTCTCTCACTCGGTCAAAAACCACTACCGTATTGTTAATTGAATAACCAAGGACAGTGAGCAGGGCAACAATCACTGGAATAGTAATTTGGATCCCATAAAATTTTCCCAAAATAGAAAAAATCCCAATTGGAATTAAAATATCATGAAAAAGGGCTAAAAGAGAAGCCAGTCCGTATTGCCAGGAACTGATTGGTCTCTGAATTTTCCGAAAACTAAAAGCAATATAGAGAACGATTGCTGCCAGAGATAAAACTACAACAATTTTCGTTTTTTCTTTTAATTCTTTGCCAATTACCGGACCCATGGATTCAAAACGCAATTCATTTAATTCTCCGGGGGATCCAGCTAATTTCTCTAAAATCTTCTGATGAGTCTCTTCAGAAATATCTCTCATTCTCAAAATCACCCCTTTTTCACCAGTTGGCTGAATGTAAATTTCTCCCAAATTTAAATCAGCTAATTTTTCTTGAATTTCCTGGTTTGAAATTCTTTCCTTTTTAAATTCCAATTCCAAAATACTTCCGCCAGTAAACTCAATTCCCGGTTTTAGACCAAAGATAGACAAAAAACATAAACTTCCTAAAATCAAAATCCCAGAAAAAATGAAATAGATTTTGCGATATTTTAAAAAATCAAAATTCATATCTAAAATCAGCAGAAACTTCAGTGCTCTAGAGCAGTGAACTTTTAAACAATTCTTTTACTTTATCAGTTTTTTCCCAGTTGAAATCAGGGTCTTCCCTTCCAAAGTGGCCATAACAGGAGGTCTTTTTATAAATTGGCCTTAAAAGATCTAATTGTTTAATTATTCCACCTGGTGATAAATCAAAAATTTTGGGAATGATTTTAACCAATTTTTCTTCGGCCACCTTACCAGTGCCGAAAGTCTCAACACTTATTTCCAGGGGTTCCCTTCCACCAATAACATAAGATAATCTCACTAAGCATCTTTTGGCTAAGTTGGCGGCCACAATATTCTTGGCAATATAACGAGCCAGGTAAGCTCCTGACCTGTCAACTTTGGTCGGGTCCTTACCTGAGAATGAACCTCCGCCAATTGGAATTTGGGGACCATAGGCATCAACAACATTTTTTCTACCAGTCGCTCCGGTATCAGAAACTGGTCCACAGATGACAAAGCGGCCAGTATTGTTAATATAATATTTTGTTTTTTTGTCCAAAAAATTTCCAGAGCTCGGTTTAATTACTTTTTCAATAATATCCCTTCTTAGCTGAGTTAGTGAGACATCGGGATCATGGCTGGCAGCAATGACTACCTTATCCAATCTCTTGGCAATCCCATTTTGGTATTCTAAAGTAACTTGGGATTTTCCATCCGGTCTTAAATAAGGCAAAATTCCTTTTTTTCTGACCTCAACCAATCTCATTACCAATTTATGGGCGAGTATTATTGGTAGGGGCATCAATTCTGGAGTTTCCTTGCTGGCATAACCTATTGAACTGCCCTGATCGCCAGCACCCTGTTCTTTTGTTCCTGTCTTTCCAACCCCAAGGGCAATGTCCGGTGATTGTTCTGAAATTGTATTCAAAACTGCCACCGTTCGAAAATCAAAGCCATATTCTGGTTTAGTATAACCAACATCCCTAACCACTTCCCTGACCAGATTATTAATATCAATCCAGGTTTTGGTGGTAATTTCTCCGCCAACAATGATATAACCCTTACTAACAAAAACCTCGCAGGCCACCCTGGCATATTTATCATCTTTTAAAATGGCATCTAAGATAGCATCAGCAATAGCATCAGCCAATTTGTCAGGATGACCAGGGGTAACCGACTCAGCTGTTAAAAATTTTCTTAGAGCCATAATAATTTAATTTTCTCAAATTTGGTGTTAATAAATAACTTGAGAAAATTTTTAGTAATAATTATTGCTGAAAACATTGAAATTAAAATTCCCAAGCTTAAGGTAGTGGCAAATCCTTTAATAAAACTGGTTCCAAAGCCAAATAAAATGGCAGCCACAATCAGGGTAGTTAAATTTCCATCTCTAATTGCCGGCCAGGCTCTCCTAAAACCTTCTTCTATAGCTCGATCAAGACTTTTACCTGGGACCCCACTTTTGGGAGGACGGGTGGTGGATATTTCCTTTTTAGGGTGGGTGGGTTGGGAATGAAGGGTGGTGGGCGGGTTGTAGTCTTCCAAACTTTGAGAAAAATTTTTTCCACTCCTTAATTCCTCCCTCATCCTAGAAAAAATTAAGATATTGGCATCAATGGCCATGCCAATTGATAAAATAAAGCC
>DAIPKT010000018.1:0-8825 GCA_036769645.1 bacterium
AGCAGTCTTAAAATAACCATCATAATAGATTTTTCTTTTCTTCCTCTCTCCTTCCTTAAGTTTAATCTTAAAGGAGGTTTTTTATTTTAAAAATTTATGCTATTTTAAAGATAGAATGCTAAATGAATTAAAAGACGAAAGAATACTAATCTTAGGATTCGGTCGGGAAGGGAGAGATAATTTTAGGTTTTTGAGGAGGATTTTCCCAGATAAGATCCTTGGAATAGGAGATAGGTTAGAATTGGAGAAGTTAGATGGCAGAGCTAAAGAAGTAGTTAAAAAAGATAAGAAACTTAAATTGCATTTGGGTGAGAATTATTTGAAGGCACTAAAAAATTACGAGGTAATAATTAAATCTCCGGGAATTCCACCAAAATTGCTTACCCCCTTTATTACTAAAAAACAAAAAATTACTTCCCAAACTGAAATTTTTTTGGATTATTGCCCGGGAAAAATTGTTGGCGTGACTGGAACTAAAGGAAAAAGTACTACTACTTCCTTAATTTATCAAATATTAAAACAAGGTGGGGTTAAAGTCCATTTGGTTGGCAATATTGGGAAACCAGTTTTAAATCTTTTATTCTCGGCTACCCAAAATGATGTTTATGTTTATGAATTATCAAGTCATCAATTATATAACCTTAAAAAATCGCCTCAGATTGCTGTTTTTTTAAATATTTATCCTGATCATTTAGATTATTACCGAAATTTCAAAGAATATGCCAATGCCAAAGCTAACATTACTCTTTATCAAACAAAAGATGATTATTTAATTTATAATGCCAGAGATAAAATTATTAAAGAGTTTGCCAAAAAATCGAGGGCGAAAAAAATTCCTATTACCGCAGAAGTCCCTGTTGAATTTTTCGACACCTGTAGAAAAAGTCAACTCAAAGGAAATTTTAATCTTTTGAATATAAGAGCGGCAATCGAGGTTGGAAGAATCTTTAAAATTCCTAAAAAAATAATTGCCCAAGGGATTAAAAACTTTAGGCCTTTAGCCCATCGGTTAGAATTGGTAGGAACCTTCAAGGGAATCACTTTTTATAACGATGCCTTGTCAACTATTCCTGAAACAGCCATTGCCGCCCTAGATGCTTTGGGTGACAATGTCCAGACCATCTTTCTCGGTGGTTTTGATAGAAAAATTGATTTTAAAAAATTAGCCAAAAGGATTTTGAAAAGTAAAATTAAAAATGTAATCTTGTTTCCAACCACCGGAGAGAAAATCTGGAAAGAAATTTCTAGGCAACGGAAGCTGGTGGCATTGAGGCCATTTTTTGTTAATAATATGAGAGAGGGGGTAAAATTAGCTTATGAGCACACTCAAAAGGGAAAAATCTGTCTTTTATCTTGTGCCTCAACCAGTTTCAGCATTTTTAGAGATTATAAAGAAAAAGGTAATTTGTTTAAAAAATATGTTAGGAAATTTGGCAAATTAGTAGATTAGTATTCTTAGTAACCTTAATCTATGGCCAAGAAACCAGATTATATTTTACTCGGAACAATAATTGCTTTAATAATTTTAGGGATAATCATTTTAGCTAGTGTCTCAGCCTCTCTTTCTTTAGAAAAGTTTGGCACCACCTATTATTTTTTAAATCATCAATTGTTATTTGGCTTTTTGCCAGGGATTATCTTAGCTTTTTTGGCTTTTAGAATTCGTTTGGATTTCTTAAAAAAGTGGGCTCCCTTTTTGCTTTTAATAAACTTAATTTTATTGGCAATGGTCTTTTTGCCTGGGATTGGAACTGAAGTTAGGGGAGCAGCTAGATGGTTAAATTTTGGTCTCTTTTCTTTTCAGCCATCAGAATTTTTAAAGCTGACTTTTATTTTGTATTTAGCTTCCTGGCTAGCTAGTCAAACTAGGATCCAAAAACTTGGTGGGGAACAAGCCGAGAAAGGATTTAACCAAACTTTGATTGCTTTTTTAGTTGTAATTGGAATAATCAGTTTGCTTTTAATCTTTCAGCCAGATATTAGTACTTTAGGAGTGATTTTTTTGGTAGCTGGATTTTTGTATTTTTTAGCCAAGACACCTCTCTGGCAAAGTTTCTTGATAATTTTAATTGCCACCCTTTCTCTTTTCTCTCTAATCAAATTAGCCCCTTATCGAGCTGCCCGGCTTTTAGTTTTCTTTAATCCAGAAGTAGATCCAATGGGAATTGGCTATCAAATAAAACAGGCTTTAATTGCCACAGGTTCAGGCGGAATTTCTGGCCTGGGGCTTGGAATGTCTCAGCTGAAATTTGGTTTTTTACCTCAGTCAATATCCGATTCAATTTTTGCCATCTGGGCTGAAGAGACAGGATTTATTGGCAGCACTATTTTAATTTTTCTTTTTTTAATATTTCTGTGGCGAGGATTTAGGATTGGGAAATTGTGCCAAGATAATTTCTCCCAATTAGCCGCCTGGGGAATTACTTCTTGGATTTGTCTTCAGAGTTTTATTAATGTCGGTTCAATGATTGGAATTTTACCCCTCACTGGCATTCCCTTGCCATTTATTAGTTACGGAGGCTCAGCCCTGGTGGCAGAATTAATTGGAGTAGGAATTCTACTTAATATATCGAGACAAAAATTATGAAAATACTTTTTACTGGTGGTGGAACTGCTGGCCACCTTTTACCAATAATTGCTGTCTGCCGAGAAATAAGAAGGATTTATCAAGATAAAATTCAATTTTTTTACCTTGGTCCGAGAGATGAATTTAGCCAAATTTTGCTCTCCCAGGAGGGAATAAAAGTAAAACATGTTTTGGCTGGAAAAATCAGGAGATATTTTAATTGGAAAACTTTTTTTCAAAATCTGATTGATCTCTTTAAAATCCCAATTGGTCTTTTGGAGGCCTTTTTTTATATTTTCTTTTTAGCACCAGATTTAATTTTTAGTAAAGGAGGATTTGGATCAATACCCCCAGTGATGGCTGGCTGGATATTGAGGGTTCCCATTTTTTTACATGAATCAGATATTAGCCCAGGCCTAGCCAATCGATTTTTAAGTAAATTTGCCCTAAAAATTTTTGTCTCTTTTCCAAGAACAGAATATTTTGAACCTTCAAAAATGATTTTGGTTGGTAATCCAATTCGAAAAGAGATTTTAGAAGGCTCCAAAGAAGCAGCTAAAAATTTGTTTAAATTAAGTTCTCAAAAGCCAGTAATTTTAATTTTAGGTGGCTCCCAGGGGGCTCAGAGAATTAATGATAAAATTTTGGAAATTTTGCCAGAGCTTTTAAAAAATTTTGAACTAATTCATCAATCCGGCGAAAGAAACTTTAAAGAAGTAAAAGCTGAGGCCGAGGCAATCCTTCCTAAAGAATTAGCTTCCTTTTATCACCTCTTCCCATTTTTGAAGGAAGAGGAACTAAAGCAAGCCTATGCGGCTTGTGATTTAATTGTTTCTCGGGCTGGTTCAGGAAGCATTTTCGAGATAGCAGCTATTGGGAAACCAAGCATTTTAATTCCCTTGCCCGAAGCTGCCCAAAATCATCAGACAAAGAATGCCTATGCCTATGCTGAAAATAAAGCCACAATCGTTTTGGAAGAAGTTAACTTTACTCCCCATTTTTTCTTGGAAAAGCTAAAATTTTTATTTTCTTACCCTGGGGAATTGGAGAAAATGGGAAAGGCAGCTCAGGAATTTTCAAAACCAATGGCAGCTAAAATAATTGCCAAATACCTCCTTAATTATTTGACAAAATAAAAAACCTATCGTAAAATAAAATTAGTCTTAATGTGATATATGACTGATGAGAAATTTAAATTTATTAAGCCGGGGGAAGTGAGAGTGAGAATTGCTCCTGCTCCAACTGGAAATTTTCATATTGGATTAGCCAGAACTGCTCTTTTTAACTATCTTTTTGCTAAAAAATATGAAGGTGTTTTTATTTTGAGGATTGAAGACACTGATCCGGAAAGGTCAAAACCGGAATATGAAAAAGATATCCTGGATTCTTTAAAATGGTTAGGAATTGAATGGGATGAAGGCCCTGATATTGGCGGAGATTACGGCCCTTATAGACAAAGCCAAAGATTAGAAATTTATCTCAAATACTTGGAAAAACTTTTAGCTGAAGATAAAGCCTATTACTGTTTTTGCTCTGAAGAAGAATTGGAGATGGAAAGACAATATCAATTATCAATTGGCCAAGCTCCCCGTTATTCCGGAAAATGCGCCAATTTACCAAAAGAAACTGTCCAAAAATATTTAGCTGAAGGAAAAAAAGCGGTGATTAGAATTAGAGTTCCGGCAAAAAAAATTGAATTTGATGATTTAATTAGGGGCCATTTAGAATTTGATGCTGGATTGATGGGAGATATTGTCATTGCCAAAAACCTAACTACCAGGGGCCAAAACAAAAGTTTGGGAAGATGGCGGGAGGGTTGGAGTCCCTTATATAATTTTGCCTGTGCGATCGATGATTTTGAAATGAAATTCACTCATATAATTAGAGGTGAGGATCATATTTCCAATACCCCAAAACAAATTTTAATTCAAGAGGCTTTGGGTTTTGAGCGACCGATCTATGCCCATTTACCTTTAATCTTAGGGCCAGACCGAACTAAATTATCAAAGAGACATGGAGCAATTGGTATTTCAGAATATCGAAAACAAGGTTATTTGCCCGAAGCCTTGGTTAATTTTATAGCCTTTTTAGGTTGGAACCCGGGAACGGAAAGAGAAATTTATTCAATGGCTTCTTTAATTAAGGATTTTTCTCTGGAAAAAGTCCAAAAAGGGGGAGCAATTTTTAATATAAAAAGATTAGATTTTTTAAACGGATTTTATATTCGCCAAAAATCAATTGAAAAATTAACTGAACTTTGCCTTCCTTATTTATTAGAATCAGGTCAGATTGAAAAAATATGAGTGAAGAGGAATTAAAATTATTTAAAGAAGAACCAGAGCCGGAATACAAAATCAAAGAAACTGGGGAAAAAATTTCTTTAGATTGGCTAAAAAAGATTGTCTCAATTTATCAAGAGAGGTTAAAAAAATTATCTGAAATTTCGGAATTAACTGATTTTTTCTTTAAAGAAAAATTGGCGTATGAGAAAAATTTACTAAGATGGGGTCAAATGACCGACCGAGAGATAAAAATTTCCCTCGACAAATTAGAAAAAATATTGTCTAAAATAAAATCAGAAAACTGGACAAAAGAAAATTTAGAAAATATTTTAATGCCTGAGGCTGAGAGATTTTCAAAAGAAATTAAAAAAGAAATAGGGGATAGGGGATATCTTTTGTGGCCCTTAAGGGTAGCCCTCACTGGAAAAGAGGCTTCAGCCGGACCTTTTGAAATAGCTGAGATATTGGGAAAAGAGAAAACAATAAAAAGAATTAGAGAGGCCAGGGGATTGATAAAATAAAACTAAATCCCAACTTAACTTAAAAATTTCCAAATTTTCGCTTATGGTAGTTAAAACAATAATAATTTTCGCTATTGTTGGGCTTTTGTTGCCGAATTTTTCTTTTACCCAAGAAAAAGTTCTTCAGCTGCCGGAGACCTTAGAAGAGGCAAAGGAAATAGGGGAAAAAGCATTTGGGATAACTAAAAAAGAGTTGCCAGGGATTTTGAAAAGAATTTGGAAAGAGGAAGTCTTACCTATCTGGCAAAAGATGGATGATTGGTTTAAAGCCAATATTTGGCCAAAGATTAAAGCTTGGTTTAAAAGAGAAAAAGAGGAAATTGAAAAAAGAAAACTAATAATTGAAGAAGAATTTAAAAAAGAAAAAAAGGAAATAAAGGAGGAATTACCAAAAGTTGGCAAATCTCTCTGGGAAAAATTTAAGGAACTGATAAAATAAGGATGCTTATCCATAATAGGGGACTTGACACGGGTTCTTAGAAATAAAATAATAAAAGTGAGTATAATAATCCTAATGCTCATAAATGGCTACCTCTGAATCAAAAATCCAACTTCCCTATTTAGACGATTTTCTTTTAAATTTGCAGAGCAATAATTATTCTGAAGAAACTATTTATAATTATGAAAGAGATCTTTTGGTTTTCCAAAATTTTTTAAATGAAATAAATTTATCTTTTGAGGGAATTGACAAAAAAACTATTCTAAATTATAAGGCCTATCTTATCTCTCAGGACCGGAAAACTCCGAAAATTCAAAAAGCTAAAAAACGTCTCAGTAGCTATTCAGTCAATCGAATGCTATCTTCTTTAAGATCTTATTTAAAATTTTTAATTGATCTGGATTATTCAGTTCCAATCTCCCCTACCGCTATAAAATTAACTAAGACAATTAAAAAAGTGCCCCGAGTATCCGAATTTGAAGAAACAGTAAAATTAATCGAATCGCCTATCCAATTTGAAAAAAATAAAGTAGTTGCCCTTCGTAATCGGGCAATGTTAGAAACCTTATTTTCTACCGGGGTAAGAATTTCTGAGCTTCTAAACATTAAAATGAGCGATATTGATAAAACTGGAAGAATTTTTATTAAAGGTAAGGGAAAAAAAGAAAGATTTGTCTATTTAACTCCCCGAGCTCAAAGACATATTAAAAAATATTTAGAAATTCGAGGAGAAACTGAATCTCCTTATTTATTTATTCCCTATCGTGGAAAAAATGTAAATTTGAAAGCTAAAAAAGTTTCTCCCAATTATTTAGAAGAGAAGGTTAAAAAATATCGAGAATTATTGGGCTTAAATATCCCCATTACTGTCCATGGGATAAGACATGCCTTTGCCACCTATTTAGCAGAAAGTGGAGCTAGCCCGGCTGCTATTCAAATTTTGTTAGGTCACGAATCATTAGAGACCACCACTCGCTATGTTCAGGCTTCCGACCGCTATGCCGAAAGAATTTTCAGAAAATATCATCCATTAAAGGAGTAAAACAATATGCCTCCTCGATACTTTTTCGATGCCCGGGTTATTTTGTTAAAGAATAAAAAGAGCCAATTGGTATCCCCACCGGCTTTGTTTTAATAAATAAACATCACTTTCCGAATCTTCTTTGACGGCTGGTAAAATCTTTAATTATATTTTCAAATTCTTCTGGGCCAAAGTCGGGAAAAAGGGTTTGAGTAAAATGAAGTTGGGAATAGGCCGTATCCCACATCATGAAACCGGCTGAGAGATGAGGATCGCCCTGGCAACCAGTTCTAATCACCAAATCAACCGCTGGTAGATCTTTTGTCCAGAGATTTTCTTTAATTAATTTTGGAGTAACTTTTATTTTTTTGTTTGGATTATTAAGTTTTATTATTTTTTGAATACACTCTCTCATTTCATCTCTTCCGTTGTAGGCCAGGAGAAAGGTTAAAAAATACTTATTATAGTTTTCTGTTGCCTCCATTACTTTTTCAATTGCTTCCTTGGTTGCCTTTGGTAAAATTTCTCTCCAACGACCTAAGACATTAATTTTAATTTTCTCTTGATGAACCCTTTTATCGTTGATTACTCTTTTGAATTGCTCGGTATAAACTTTAAATAAAAAATTAACTTCAATTTTTGATCTTTTGGTTAAATTATCCCAAGAACCGCCCCAAAAAGTAAAATAAGGAATTTTTAATTCTCGAGCTTTTGGCAGAATTTTTTCCAAAGCCTTTATTCCGGCCCGATGACCCAACCAGGGCTGGAAACCTTTCTTTCTTGCCCATCGACGATTGCCGTCGGGAATGAGGGCTAGGTGTTTTGGAATGTTTTTTATTTGATTTTCCATAACTTATATTAAAAAATCGCCTTCGAGTTTGATATTTTTTGGTAAAAACCAGGGAATCTTAAATCCTAAAAAATAAACCATTTTGGTGACTATTTTTGAAAAAAGAATTTTTGGCAAAAAGAATTTTTTAATTTCTTTTTGATATTTTAAAAAATCTGGGAAATTTTTCAAGAGAATATCAGCGGCTGTTAATCCCCAGATTACCCCTCCCCCACTCCAAGGTTTTGTCAAACCAGCCGCATCTCCACAAAGGCTAATTTTTTGATTGGAAGAAATTATTAACCCTTGGGGAACTATTCCACTCCTCAGGTTATCTAATTGAATTTTGTTTTTCACCAAAAATTCTTTAAAAAGGAGCTTAGCTCCTTTTGGGTTTTCAATTATCCCATATTCTGTTTCTTTTCCTCGGGGAATTTTCCAGATAAAGCCTGATTTTGTTGGCCAGGTTTCAACAAAGTTTGAAAAATTAATCTGAGAAATAAAACCCTGAATTCCCAATTTAAATTTTGGTTCAGGTAAATTTAATTTTTTTCTAATTATTGAATGGACTCCATCACAACCTATAATTTTCTCAAAAAAATCTTTCTGATTACAAAATTCACCATGGTGTAATTTGTCATCAAGAATTTTCGGCAGAGAGTTTATTTCTTGATTACAAATAATTTTAGCTCCAGCTTTCTGAGCTAAACTTGCTATTAAATTATCTAATTCAAAATGGCTCATGACAAAAATTTTTCTTGAAAATTTAATTTTTAGAGTTCGCTTCGGACGCCACCTATCTGCCGTCCAATGAATTAAACAAAAATCAATTTCATTTTGAATTAATTTTTGGCTTTCTGGAATAAAATCTAAAATTCTATCTGAAAAAAGGCCAGAACAAACCTCTTTTCCAATTTTTTCTTTTTTTTCAAAAACAGTCACTGAGTGACCTTTTTCAGCTAATTTCCAGGCTAAATAAAGACCACAAATTCCCGCTCCGACAATGGCTACTTTCATATCTTTCAATTTTTAGGGGTTCTTTCTCTCCTTGCTTGGCCACAATATAGCCCATGGCGAAAGAAAGCAAAGAAATTAAGATAACACCAATTAATAAAATTATATCATCTCGATGAATTTTGACAAATTCTTTAATTTTTGCTAACATAA
>DAIPKT010000018.1:8925-10026 GCA_036769645.1 bacterium
TGGCAAAAACTAAGGGAGCTGGTGCCACAAAATTAGGCAGAGATTCCCTGCCAAAATATCTGGGAATAAAACTCTTTGAAGGCCAAAGAGCTAAAATTGGTCAGATTTTGGTTCGCCAAAGAGGAACAAAATTTCTGGCTGGTAAAAATGTCAAACGAGGTGGCGACGACACTCTATATGCCCTAAAAGAAGGGGTGGTCCGTTTTGTCACAAAAAGAAAAAAAGGATTTAATAACTCTCAAAGAATCGTTAAAATTGTTACCATAGAATCTCCCCCGACCAATTTATAATACTAATACATTTGAAGCGATCGCTTTATTTGTATTAGTGCTTGATGGCTGTGCGGATGAATTCTCTAAATAATGGATGGGGCCGTAAAGGTCTTGATTTATATTCGGGATGAAATTGAGTTCCGATAAAAAAGGGGTGATTTTTTAATTCAATTATCTCAACTAAGTCTCTTTCGGGATTAATGCCAGCCATGATCATTCCCTTCCTTTCTAAAACCTCTCTAAACTCATTATTCAATTCGTAGCGGTGGCGATGGCGTTCAGAGGTTTCTAAACACCCTACTTCGCCTTTCGGGCTTCGGAGGAGGGCAAGCCTATAGGCCCGAAAACTGATTGTTTTTGGCTTTATTTTACATTTATAAGCTCCTAATCTCATTGTTCCGCCATATTTTTCCTCCTTTAAAATGGCTCTTTGTTCGGGCATGAGGTCAATTACTGGATATTTACAATTTGAAGAAAATTCAGTAGAGTTAGCTTCTTTTAAGCCACAGACATTTCTGGCAAACTCAACTACTGCTAATTGCATCCCTAAACAAAGTCCCAAAAATGGGATTTTATTTTTTCGGCAAAATTCAATGGCTTTTATCTTTCCCTCCACTCCCCTACTGCCAAAGCCACCCGGCACAATTATCCCATCATAATTTTTTAGTTCTTTTACTGACTGGGGAGATTTTTCATATTTTTCAGCTGATAACCAAGAAATTTCTGGTTTCCTTTTGTAAAACCAGGAGGCCTGTTTTATTGCCTCAATTATTGAAATATAAGAATCCATTAAGGTAAATTTGCCGCTCTCAAAATATTTACCGACTAT